>CBDUTM010000010.1:0-13786 GCA_965369985.1 uncultured bacterium
ATATTTGGGTGGTGGATACTTTGTAAGATCATGCAATACGGAAGAATCTCCATTCTGAGCTTCAACAAGCTCGATAAACTTATCAAACGCAGAGCCATTTTGGAGTAATGATTTAAGAGTTGAATATGCTTCATCAACCGAATCAGCGGTTTTGCCAAGCAGAAGCATATGAGCACCCAGCGTCAAGGTTAAATCCTCCAGGTCTTCCGGGCCTTCTCCTTTTAAGCATCCTACAGATTCTGCAACTTCCACCCAATTTCCGATTGTATTTCCCAGCGGCTGTGACATATCAGTGATAAGCGCTTTAGTGTCAATACCGGATTGTTGACCTATTGATACAAGCGTGCGCGCCAATAATCTGCTGTCTTCTATATCGGTTAGAAACGCACCTTTCCCGGTTTTAACGTCAAGAACAAGCGCGCTAATTCCTTCAGCGATCTTTTTAGACATGATACTTCCTGCCATTAGCGGAATAGAACGGACCGTAGCGGTCACATCACGAAGGGCATACATTTTCCGGTCGGCAGGGACGATATCTTCCGATTGACTGATAATAGCCACGCCTATATCAGAAACCTGCTTTAAGAATTCATCTGTGGATTTATTTACGTTAAATCCCGGAATAGATTCAAGTTTATCAAGCGTGCCGCCTGAATGACCTAAGCCTCTGCCTGATATCATCGGTATCGGCAAACCCGCAGCGGCAACAAGCGGAGCTAAGATCAGCGATACTTTATCCCCCACGCCACCTGTTGAATGTTTGTCTACTTTAATTCCCGGAATACTCGACGTGTCGATCGTATTACCGGAATTGACCATAGAATTCAAAAGAGAACTCGTTTCGCTATCTGTCATTCCCTTGAAATACACTGCCATGAGAAACGCGGACATTTGATAGTCGGGTATAGTTCCGTCGGTGTAACCAGAGATGAGAAAATCAATTTCCTCAGCAGAAAGCTCACCGCCATCCTGTTTTCGGGAGATCAGATCATATAATGTCAAAGTGTATCACTTTCATTTTTGAACAGTTCTTTAAAGAGGACTTATTAGTACGAGCCTTCCATAATTCTTTCCCAATCCAATTCGGATGTTTGTCGCTTCTCACGAGCCGGAATCCCCGCAACCAGAGTGTTTTTCCGCACGGTTTGCCCTTCCAACACTACAGCTCCGGCAGCCACTATTGATCCTTCTTCTATAACTGCTCCGTCGAGAACGGTGGCGTTCATCCCAATGAGGACTTTATCATGGACATTGCAAGCGTGAACCACTGCGGCATGTCCGATAGTCACGTCATTTCCGATTTCAAGCGGGAACTTTCCTCTGACGACGTGTAACACAGCTCCGTCCTGAACGTTTGTCCGCTCGCCGATCTTTATGTAATGCATATCTCCTCTGATGACAGCCGAGTACCATACGGAGCTGTCCGCTCCGATTTTCACGTCTCCGATAACCGCTGCCGTCTCAGCCACGAACACACTTTCATGTATGTCGGGTTTAATCCCATTGAATTCAATTATCAATCGAGGATCTCCTTGAAAAAACAGCGCGGAATTTACCCAGTATCCTGTCAATGTCCCATGCGCCCATCTGCTTAACTGTCCGTGTAGACATATATAATCCTAATGTTCCAACAAGCATATTCGGAGACCACATAGCCATCAGAGGTGAAATTATCCCTCTGTCGGCAAGGTCTTCGCCGGCGATCAGAAACGACCAGTAAATAAGGAAAAATCCCAGGCTGATACTCATACTAATTGCGAGACCCCCTTTTTTAGAAATGATCCCGAGAGGAGCACCAACAAGCATAAATACGATGCAGGCAAATGGAATTGAATATTTTTTCTGGATTTCCACACGGAATTTATTTTGCTGTCGACCGTAAGTTTTAATTATGGTAGATTCACTCGCTATAAGTTGAATAGTCCTTTTAACTTTTCTGAGAGAATTACCGATGGCTTTTTCCATTTCTCTGTCGGTGGGCGTCCAGGCATCAGCTGAAGAAGAGGAAATATTGTTATCTGCTGTGTCCGGCTTAAAGATCTTATCAATACTATTTTCCGAATGGTTTTGAATTTTTTCGTATGCGGACTCGATCTTTACCTGCAGATCACTTACCCGTTTTCTCATCATTTGAGCGGACATTTCTCTGTCGCCTCTTCGTCGTGATGTGCTTCGTTCAAGAGTCATATTTTCTATCGGAATCGTAAACCGGTGGTACTCGAATTCCACTCTCCGGTATTCCTCCCGATTTGCCATATTAAGTTCGTGGATCTCACCGTCTTCCAGATCAAATATCAGCTTATTGCCTCTAATAGTGATCTTCCCTCGTCGAGCGGTAACGGTGGTCTGAACCTGAGCGGACTCGTCATTATATATCGTGACATCCTCGAGTACATCTCCATTTTTCTTTTTGACAAGAAGACTGTAGCCCGGTATATCGTTGGTGAAATAACCCTCCTCAATATTCAGATCCGGTCTCTTGCGGTATATATCCGTGCCGAGCATTCGCGCCCTGTGATTAAATTCAGGCAGAACATTGTTATTGAAGTAGATCATAAAGATGGTCGCTCCAACAGCAAGCAGCAGCCCGGGAAACAATATCCTGAAGAAACTGACTCCCGCTGCTTTCAGAGTAGTGATCTCATTATCTGCCGATAGCCTCCCGTACGCCATCAACGAAGCGATGAGAACAGCCATAGGCACGGCAAGGGCGAGTATCCATGCGATGTTCAGTCCGACGTATTCCAATATGACGGTGAACTCTATTCCTTTGCCAAGTATCTTATCCACAGTTTTTATCATGAAATTCATTAGGAAGATGAAAACTATAACTATCAACCCGAGAAAAAACGGGGCAATGTGTTCGCCGATAATATATAATGGTAGTTTCTTAAACATTATGTCGCCTATAAGCCTAATAAAATTAGTTGTTACGCCAATAAGGAACAAGCTTCAGTATTTACTCTTGACAGCAGAAGAGAGTATTGATACATTTCACGTCAGTTATATGCGCCCGTAGCTCAACCGGATAGAGCAACGGCCTTCTAAGCCGTAGGTTACAGATTCGAGTTCTGTCGGGCGTACTAATGAAAGCCATGCTAATGCTTAAAAGTGCTAAAATATCCCAAGGGACCTGTTTTAACAGATATATCTTTTTTTATCAATAAATATTTTTAAATTTTCGTTCTACAGCTACCTGGTTTTAGTCAGGCTACATATATGGAAGCATAATAAACTATAAAGAGCAATTTCGATATCAAATCCAATCCCCAATTCGGGTTTAAGAGACTAACTGGGACAAAAAACGGTCACTCTCAGGTCACTGCTCCCTGTAAGTGACTGATACTTAGGGGTAATCAACGTACTTCTAAGCCGTAAGTTATGTGTTCGCCCCACCGTCGGTGGGATTTAGTCCCGCTGAAAGCGGGAAGTTCTGTCGGGCGTACTCTTGTAAAAACATATATTTGTAAGAGACCTCACTAATATCTTCAATTTGTCCAACTATCTGTTCAACATAACTTGAGTCAGATGGCATTTAGGTCTCTCTTTTCGGCGTGAACCGGTGTCAGGAACAACTTACCATGCTATTATTCCTTTGGATCCGCCCATACTGCCCATTCATTTCCATTTGGGTCAGAAAAATGAAACCTACGACCACCAGGAAAAGAGAAAATTGGTTTTATAATTATTCCACCCGCCTTTTCTATTTTGGACTGGGTTTTCTCTATTTCATTACTGTAAAATACTATAAGGGCGCCACCCTTTTCACTGGAAGAACTTAAGTCCGATTTGTAAAAGCCGCCATCTATGCCTTCATTTGAAAAAGCTATGTATTCAGGTCCATAGTCAACAAATGACCAACCAAATACTGTGGTAAAAAATGCTTTTGCTGCCTCTATATCCTTAGCAGGAAATTCAACATAGTTTATCTTTTCGTGCTTGTTCACAACGCCTCCTTTTGTTGGTGGCTCTTGATTTTGTGCATATCCATTTGAACATACGATCATTACTAATGCAACTATTTCAATTATTATTTTCATAGCAATCCTTTTTGCAAAGTTATGTCGATTTTGTATCATTATAACAGGTATAACTTTAGGGGGTACGGTCGGTCAAAATACTCTTGTCCCAAAAACTTAGGTTTTGACATACTTTCGCGGTATAAAAACTCATGAAATCGGCATTATGGGACAAACCGGGACAGATCAAAATTATAAAAGGTAAAAGGGTTTGCAATATTTTTAACCCCTAATTTTCATTTTACATGACTTTATCAGTCTTTGAATTTAAACGATAGGCTAACCTTAGCCCGATAGGAAGTAACCTTCCCGTCCTCTACTTTCATATCGAGGTCTTTTACTTCCGCTATTCTTAGATTCTGTAAACTTTTACTTGCTTTTTCAACGGCGTTTTTCGCTGCGTCCTCCCAAGAACTATTACTTGATCCTATTAGTTCGATTACTTTGTAAACACTGTCAGACATAATATTTCTCCTTTTATTATATAGCGCGTTATGCTCTTCTTATTGCCAAGATGACATCCAGGTAATATCTTTTTTAGCATCGGTTCCTTTTCGGAACACATATAATCCGACATTTCCCAAATAAACTTAATGCCGCCGTCATCAGAATTTGATATCGATATTACCATAAGTATTTCATCTACTCCTCGCAAGAAACAAAGGATGTTCTGTTGGGATTTTAACCAAATGTACTCTACTTTTAAGTCAATTACGATGTGTTTTTCCCCAACTCTCTTCAATAAATATCACTTAACCCACAGAATACTAACCTTGCCCCCAATAGTTGACTCGGTTTTAAAGTTCTTTGACTTGTCCCGTAAAAATCAGTTATGACACACCAATTCGCAGTACCAAAACTCATACGTTTATGGGAATTGAGTGAAATTTTCTTGCAATCTAAGGGCTTAATGAGTAATATAGAAGGTAGGGTAAAGAATTGGAGTTAGCCATACAGAACCTCAATAACTTTACGATATATCTAAGGGTAACTCCGAACATTAAGAGAAGTTTCATTGAGAATATATGTAACAAATCTTCGATCTGAAGTCACAGCTGAAGACCTGAGAAAACTATTTGAAACTCAAGGCAAAGTTACTGCTGCCGAGATAGTCAAAACTCTTACAACAAACGAACCAACCGGTTTTGGTATTGTGGAGATGGAATCACCATCTGATGTCATTGCGGCTCGAAAAGAACTTGACGGGAAATTGTTAAGGGGTAATTCTATCAAGATATTTGATAGGAGAATTACTTCTAATAGACGCAAAGGAATAGATCGTAGAGTACTGGATGTTCCGCGAGATTTAGCAGAAAGGCGTCAGAAGGAAAGACGTCAAAATATAAGTGAAGAAAAGCTGGTGAGCATGTTTGATGAATTAGAAAGAAGAGAAGTTGGAGAACGGAGAGCATCAGAGCAACGTATTCTGGATGAAAGGCGACTTAGAGAAAGAAGATCCGAGTAAGAACGGTATCAACAACCTGTCTTAACGTCAGTTATAACACGCATTTTGAGATATTTAGTGTAATCTAAACGACTAAAGTGTAACATGACTGCTGGACCGATTATTTAGAGCAGGTCAGAGGAGATCCAGGTATTAAAAGACAACCCATAAAATTGATCAAAAGAAGCGAAATGGCTGAATATTTCAGCATGATCGAAGCGATTGATAGCGTGTCATCCGCATTCGCAAGGCTGTCGTCAGGTGATAGTTATGTTCCGAAACGCTATATAGTAAATACAAAAGATGAAACCTTAACTTTTTTATTAAAACCTGCTTTTATCAAGGATTTTCGGCAGAAGAACATGGATGTCAGGTCGAAACCGGTGCCTCGTCGGCTATGGCGGCGGCCGGGATCGTCCAATTAATGGGAGGAACAGCAAAACAGGCTGTTGATGCAGCATCTTCAGCCCTTCAAAATACAATTGGTCTGATCTGCGATCCGGTTGCTGACCGTGTTGAAGTACCCTGTTTGGGTAAAAATGTCAGCGCTGCAATGAATGCACTTTCTTCAGCAACAATGGTCCTTTCAGGTTTTGATGCTGTCATCCCTCTCGAAGAAGTCATTGATACAGTTGCTCGGGTTAGTGCGCTAATGCCGGCAAGTGTCAAATGTACCGGCAAGGGAGGATTGGCAGTCACAGCTACATCCGTTCAATTAAAGGAACAATTAAAAAATTAATCAATCCTTGCCGATAACTCCATAATTGACTTTAATTGGCTGGAAGTAGTTATGGGTTTATATCCAGTATTTTCTTTAACGCGAATACTAACTGATCGGCGTTTTGTCTGTTGAAACACATCGGCGGTTTGATCTTTATAACATTTCTGTCAGGACCATCAGTACCGACTAGTATCTTCGCCTCTTTCAACCTGTTCCGAACCTCGCTCGCGAGAGAGGTATCGGGCTTATTCGGATCCCCATCCTTTATCAGCTCTACGCCAAGGAAAAACCCCTCTCCCCTAACGTCACCTATCGATTGATAATCGGACATCAAATCAGTAAGAGATTTTTTCAGGTAGCTTCCTACATTGACTGCGTTATTTTGCAGATCCTCTTCTTCGATAACATCAACGACCGCCATTCCGATTTCACATGAGACGGTGTTACCTCCGAAGGAACTGAAAAATTCCATTCCCCCTTCAAAGGAGGCAGATATTTCATTGGTGGTAACGACGGCCGACAATGGGTGACCGTTCCCCATTGACTTACCGAGTACAACGATATCAGGAACAACGCCGTGCATCTCATATCCCCAAAAATATGAGCCGAGCCTTCCAAATCCTGTCTGAACTTCGTCGGAAATGCAAACCCCTCCACGCTCCCTCACGGCAGGATAGAGATCTTCAAGATAGCCGGACGCCAGGGGAATCTGTCCACCGCAGCCAACTACAGGTTCGCAGATAAACGCGGCGAGTTTCGGATCTTCGGTTTGCAACATTTCAATCACATCGGCGGCATAGCGCTTTCCTGCATTGGCGTTGCGACCTCGATATGCACCCTTATAACTGTCGGGAAGCGGGGCTTCTAGGACATGATCCGCCTTTCCATGCCCGCCCGGACCGTTGTATTTATAGTTACTGATGTCGATGCCGAGTCGCGTATGACCGTGATAGCCGTTCTCCATTACCATAATTTTCCTGTTACCGGTATGTTTCAGAGAGAGCCTAATCGCAAGATCGGAAGCTTCGCTCCCGGAATTGACGAAGAATACTTTATTCAACGCTACGGGAAATTTATCGAGCAGTCGCTCTGCGTAGTTGTTGAGCTGATCGGTCAGATATCTCGTGTTCGTATTTAGTGCCGCCATTTGTCGCCGACCCGCCTGAACAACCTTCGGGTGGCAGTGTCCCACATGCGGAATGTTGTTATAGGCATCGAGATAGGTGTTCTCCTCGGAGTCGTACATATACTGGAACGCCGCCCCGGTCATCTTGATCGGACTCGGGAAGCTCAGCGACAGCGCCTTGCTTATATGATCGTCTCTCCGCACTGCCTCATTCTCCATAGATCGCCGCGCGACAGGCGTCATT
This sequence comes from uncultured bacterium, assembly GCA_965369985.1. Lineage (GTDB taxonomy): Bacteria > Fidelibacterota > SORT01 > SORT01 > SORT01 > JACZTG01. Next base: position 7,555 of record CBDUTM010000010.1, read on the forward strand.
CCCGCTGCTCTTCTGAATTCAGCTGTCGCATATACAGGGTTTATTGAAATCCACGTGTGCAGCATTCCAAACACCTGTTTTTGGCTGACTCTAATGTGTTCGTTTTCAGGCTCTTGTTTTTGGGAATATGAAGAATTGCAAACGCTAGTGCACAATCTTGATGCGATAAGATGGTAAAGTAGATCGACTTCGGTTTCCTGGAGCGGAATTATCTCATGGTAGGCTCCGATGATGTGGCTTGCCAACCCTATGGGATCTTTCATTCCCAATATTGCATATGCGATTGAAATGGCAAGTTCGTTTATCAGCTGCGAATACGACAGATCAAAAAAATCGATGATCCCGATAACTACGCCGTCTCTGACGATCAAATTTTGCGTGTTTGCGTCCGAATGGATGATCGATTTCCTCAAACCAGACAGCTTCGACTTGACAAATTCTTCGTGCTGAAAAAAATAGTATTCGACTATCTTTCTGTCATTCGGATCGCTGATATACTTTATTAAACCATGGTTCAAGTAATGATACTGCAGGTCCCACTGAAATTGTCGCGCCTCTAACGCCAAGATGCGACGATCGAACAGATGCTTATTCAAAGTCGCGAGAACTTTGCCGAGAGACTTCGCAAGTTCCGGCGTGTTTTCCACATCCGAATAGAGATCACCTTCAACATACGACAACAGTCTGCAGAGAGTTTTGTCCCCGTCTTTTTCCAGGATGGTTATCCGCTTCCCATCGACATTGTCCTGCGGATGAGGAAAAGAATATCCGGGCAGCCTCGATAGACTATTCAGGATTTCGTCTTCCGCCATCAGACGTTCTTCAAGACCCTGATAATCCGTATACTGTTTTAGCACGTAAACATTATCGCCCAAAGTTACCTTGAAGTTGACGTTTTCGTATCCCCCAAGCCGATTTATCTCCGCACCGGAAATTCCATAGTGCTTTTGTAGTAAGTCTTTTGTGTTCAATACATGATCGCCCAAATTTTAAAATATCACTGATGACAGGTAAAGATAGCCTCTGACAGAATCATCTGTCAATGAAAATGAACGTCAGGAGACCTAATAGTAACCGCGCGCGCCTCAGATATTCCCCTTTTAAATGAACCGCTTATATAGATGGTTATTGAATAGGAAGTAGTTATATTAATTTTATTCAATTTTAAAAACCGGAACATGGAATTTTTATACAGGAGATGAGATCAATGCCGTAATACCCGCCATATTGTTATCTGTTTTGACATTGGCTGGTGTTAGTTTAGCGACCGACCCACCTGCCCCAGAAAAGTGGAAACCCTTTATAGACGAATAAAATTATCTTAAAGAGCTGTATTAAATATGAAGAGTAAGGGATTTGCCATCAGCTAATAGCTCTCCGGCAGTGGGTATCCCTACAAGAAGAATACGAATCAAGCGAGCGGCCTCACTATTGAGGCAAGATTTTGAGAAGGTTACTGAAAAAGTATATGCAGTAGGTTTAAGCAATATTTTATATTTCGCAATATACTTTAAGAATCAATATAGTGTTGTTGAAGTAGCTCTGTCCCATAAACGTAGGTTATGACACACCATTTCGCAGTCTAAAACTCACGAAAACGATAGTTTCTGACATTTAGCTTTTGAGACGGTGGTTTTTTGTCTTGTAAACCTTGGTTTATAATACACATTTTAAGTGTGCCAAAACCCATATGTATTTGAAGCATTGGACGTCGGAAAATTCTCCTTCCGCTTGACATTCGAGGTATGTCGAATATATTTGTAGATAGCAGACAGATTATTAGTGTTATCTGAATAGAAGGGGGAGTTATTCGAAAACTGATAATTATATATTTTCTGGTATTTGGTTACTCTGAATCTGCTTTTTCCCAAACAGAACTCGATCATCATAATTTCTTTTCTGAGCAAAAAGCCTCGGCGTTAGAGCGAGTAAGGAAGATAAAAGCATTAGGGGCTGCCATTCCTTACGGCTACTATGATGTAACACATTACGATCTTGATTTGACGTTCGACGTGGACACCGAGTCTATTTCGGGAACGGTCATTATTACAGCTGCAGCTTTGGACACGATATCCTCAATGGTTCTTGATTTGGATAACAATATGACAGTTCTTGCGGTTGCAGGGGATGCTGTTAGATTCGAACACGCTGTGGGAAAGCTGGCGATAGACCTCGACAGGAAATACAATAAAGGAGAAAAGTTTTCTGTTTCAGTTAGTTATAACGGTATTCCGCTTCCGACGGAATTGGGTGGGCTCACATTTAAAACCCATTTAGGAACTCCAATAATTTCAAGTATCAGCGAACCTTATAGTGCAAAAAGTTGGTGGCCCTCCAAGGATATCCCAAAAGATAAAGCAGATTCCGCTGATATAAGAATTACTGCACCGTCAGAACTCACCTCCGTTTCAAACGGAAAACTTATTTCTATAACCGAAAATAATGACGGCACTTCTACCACTCACTGGCACGAATCTTATCCGATAGCAACATATCTGATAAGCGTTGCAATAAGTAATTATGTTTACGAGAAAGATATTTTCGTTACGGCAGAAGGAGATACGCTTCCCATAGAATTATGGGTATATCCTGAATCACATTCATTTGCCATGGAGACCTTCTGGAATACCAAAGACATGATCGCGATTTATGATTCACTGTTTGGCCATTATCCCTTCGAAAGAGAGAAATACGGGATGGCGCAGTTCCAATGTGCCTGCGGTGGGATGGAACATCAAACAGTTTCAAGTATGGCTACGTTCAGCCTTTATCTCAACGCTCATGAGTTAGCGCACCAATGGTGGGGTGATATGATAACTTGTGCAAGCTGGGGACACATCTGGTTGAATGAAGGATTCGCTACCTATTCAGTCGCACTATGGGAAGAAAACTATCGCGGGAAGAACTATCTGAAGACTTACATGCTCGCGACGCAGGGACCATTTGATGACAGAAGTATTTATACTGTCGATACAACCGATGTAAGTAATATATTCAACCGGATAGTATATAGGAAAGGGAGCTGGGTACTTCACATGCTGAGAGGTATCATAGGGGACGATTTATTCTTTGCATCGTTGCGGGAATATCGTGTCCGGTACGGTATGGATGTGGCTACTACTGAGAATTTCCAGGATGTTGTCGAAGAAGTGTCCGGAAGAGATCTAAACGGATTTTTCAATAGGTGGATCTACGGCAAAGGTAGACCCCTATACCGATGGACATGGTGGCAAACAAAATTACCATCAGGTGAATATGAACTAATCATTGAAGTGGAGCAAACTCAATCGTCGCCTTTATTCAATATGCCGATTCAGTTCAAACTCACAAATACGAATGGGGACAGTATTGTAACTGTGGCAGATTCTCTAGCTACACAAAGATTCAAAGTCATATTGGTAGATTCTGTTAAAGATTTAATATTCGATCCTGATGTGTGGCTCCTGCACGAAAAAGAGTTCTACGCTACTGATGTAAATCCGAAAATACCCTTAGCTTTCGAACTTAAGCAGAATTATCCAAATCCATTCAATCCGGCAACGTTGATTGAATATGTTATTCCAAGATCCAGCGATGTGAAGTTAGAAATTTATAGCTTGCGTGGAGAACTCGTATCTTATTTAGTAAATGATTTTCGGCCAGCGGGTTACCATAGTGTCACGTGGAACGCATCAAACATGTCGAGCGGTATATACTTTTATCGACTCCAGGCAAACGATTTCGTCCAGACGAAAAAGATGGTGCTGCTGAAGTAAGAGGGGAGCGGTCCAATGCAGGATGCTCGACCGGCAACTCTGAAAATGAAGATTGTGAGTTATTAAAATTTAAGAGAAAGTGTAGCTCCTAAAGATCTATTAGCAAGGTTAAACTGAGGTGAGAAGTTCAAACCGAGATCAGAATTTTTTCCGTATTTGAATCGCACCTTATTTCGCTTTCGTTCGATGGTTTTGATACCGTCGTACCAATCATGAAATAGCTGTCCGGCAAAAAGTCCCACGCCAAGAAGAATAAGGAATGTCGCACCGTCTCTATCATGCTGTAGAAATCTGAGCTCATAATTGATAGTACCGGATTCGTCTTCGAATGGTATCTTCTCGTATCGCCGCACTGTTCCGTCCTGACCGGTTATATCAACTATTTGGAATTCAGTATCGGGCCACGTGTCTTTTTCATCGGATGCAACTATGCCAATTATGATGCTTGCTATTCCAGCCGATGCAGCGCCAACGTGCCACCATGCTTCTCTTTTTTCATTGGCATAAAAGTGGAGTGAACCTGGAAATGGCACGGACATCAACATTAGTCCAACGCTGAGCCGGCGATTGGCATCTTCATACTCTTCAAACGTCATCTCAGACGGAACAACGTAAAACGGAGTTTCGTCTAAGGGATCACCGCCGTTATCCTGAGCGTAGAGAGGACAGGGTATTAGGTTTGTGAAAGTTAGAACTAGGAGCATTAAAATAATATTTTTCATAATATTTCTCCAATAAGCTATAGAATAATAGTATATAGTCCAAAATAGGATAACAGCCTGTAATATTTTACAAAATTAAATCTGTGTTGCTGAAAGCGGCACGCTGCTGTTCCAGATATGGCAATCAAGCTTCCATACGTTGTTCTGACGCTTGTATATCTCCATATATTTGCCGCTGTCGCTCATGATCTCACCCTCTTCTGACTGTAAGGTGATCGTGTAATTACCCACTACGTTCGCCATATCTCCAATCACATAAAGATCCAGCACTGTAAAATACATATCTCTGCTTCCTGCATCATAAGCGGCTTGCATAAAGTCTTGAATTCCCTCCACTCCGGAAATAATCGGATTATTTGGAGGTAGGATTTTCGGATATTTTGCGTATTGTGCAACCTGAGCTGCAATATTGCCCGTATTGAAGTCATCAACATACTGTTTGCTGACGGCTCTGATGGCTTGACGATCTTCCGCAACATTAACTTGAGTTGCTTTTTCACAACTTACAAAAAATAAGAGTGTGAGCGTCAAAATAAGTAAAAAAAGAACTGTGTGTTTATGTATCATCATTTCATCCCCCGTAAATTGAATTGATTTGATACGCAATAAAGAATAACTCATTATACCTGGAAATGCAAACAATATGCTTGGTTATATTTAAAGTGAGGCGCTATTGAATAAAAGATTGAATAGTGCAATAATAAAGTATAAATTCTATTCACAATAGTATTCGGGGGAATATCATGAAAAAATTTACGATTTTGCTGCTCATTTTGTTTGGATCGAACGCATCTGCTCAGGTCAGCACATTATTAGAGGGAAAATTGGAACACGGCGGCTACGGAGGGCCAGCTTTGAAAGTCGGTCAGATTAATGGCGAAACAAAAATATTTATGGGTGGACAAGGAGGTTGGATAATCAATAATACTATTGTTTTAGGCGGCGGCGGTTGGGGCCTTGTTTCCGATCAGGATGTCCTGTCATCCAATACGGAAGGATTAGGCCAGATCAACATGGGCTACGGTGGATTCCTCTTTGAATATGTGATAAGATCAGATCAGTTATTGCACTTTACTGTCACCACATTGACAGGTGCGGGCGGACTTGACAACAGCGGGCTTGATGATTCTTTTAACTTCCAGGGCGGCAGTTCAGATAAATTCTTCGTATTCGAGGGTGGAGTAAACGTAATGCTCAACGTTACCGAATTTATTCGTCTTGGAGCCGGTGTGACTTATAGGTCTTTCACAGGAATTGATAAATTCGGATTTACAGATTCAGATTTCGATGGTACAACGGGAATGGTAATTTTCAAATTCGGTCGATTTTAATAGGAAATAGCAATTGGTAAAGAAAATTGTGATACTTCGAGAGACTCCAAGTAGGCGAATTCTTCCAGACGATGAAGATAGTGTTGTTGAAGTGAAGGAGCATGGTCTGACAGTGAAATATCCGGAAATAAGGTTACATAATTGAATAGTTGTACTTATTCTTTATCTAGGGGAAGTATGTTTCGACAGCATATAATTATCATTGTAATATTATTATTCGGATGTACTAATGATCCACTTTCAAATGAATCACCATTTGATGTTGAATGGGAAGCGGGCTATACCTCTTCATATAGTTATTCAGGTGGTGTAAATAATGGGCAAACTTATAGATTTAAGTTTACAGTTATCAATGGCTCTGGAAATCTTGAATTGGCAGCAGAAGTTATCAAAGGAGGTGATGATAAGGATTCTGTCATTCATG
>CBDUTM010000011.1:0-12615 GCA_965369985.1 uncultured bacterium
AAAAATAATGAATCTAAAGCGATAGAAATATCGTATAAGAATGAGAAGGAAAAAATTATCGTATACGTAAAAGATAATGGAGAAGGATTTGAAATCGATAATGTAAGCGATCCTCGTGAAAACGAAAACCTACTTAAGAATAGTGGTAGAGGTATCCTGATAATGAGATCATTGATGGACGATGTTGTTGTGATTTCTGATGATCAGGGGACAGAAGTTCAGCTGGTGAAGTACATTAACAGAAGTAATTAACTTTTGAGGCGAATGATGAAGGTACTAATGAGTATTATATTATTATTTATGTTAACTCAATCGGCTGGAGCATTTCCCGATAAAATTCCGAACGACCGCGGATTTGGTCTTGCACTGACTGATAAAGGGGCGGGTGCACGATTTTCTTATAGCTGGAGTCGGGACCGGAAAAGTTTTATAACATCGGACATTGAAATGATAATTGTAGATGGCCCCGGAGAGTTTCCATTATTTGATCAGTTCGGATTTTCGTTCAAAATTGCCAACGAAAATCTTTTGCTAGTCCCGATAATGGTAGGTTATAGGAGAATGCTCTTCGTGGACTCGATTGCCGATAACCTGAGACCTTATGTCCATATTTCAGCCGGTCCGGTTATGGCATTTGATTTGAAAGACGACTTGGATCTACCCAATAGCTCGGTTGGTGGGGTAGGCTTTATTGAGCAGTTTTCAAAAGGCAGGGCGCATTATACTATCGGAACGAAAATACTTTTCGGTGCATTGATCGAAACGAGCAAGAAAAGTTTTGTGAACGTCAGCTTCGGTTATAGCCTTATAGATTTTGGAAAGACTCTTGACCATAGAGTTCCATTTGGCGGAATCGCGCTAAGAGCGGAAATAGGCAGATGGATTAGATAAGAATCTGAATATGTTGCCGGCAACGAATCATGATTATTTTTTTGTAGATGAATCAAACATAGCCGGCGAAGATCTTCAGATAACCGGTGATGAAGCTCATCATCTCCGTAAGGTGTTTAGAAAAGAAGTAGGAGACGAAATTTGGGCTGTAGATGGAAACGGTAATGCATATGAAGCAGTTATCCGTAACATCACTAAAGAGGCTATCAGCTGCGATATAAGAAATATCGTGCATGAATTGAACGAGCCGAAAATTGAGTTAACGGTGGGATTGGGATTGTTAAAAGCATCACACTTAGAGGAATCACTGAACAGTTGTACACAGTTGGGCATATCTTCACTCATTCCACTGGAAACATCTCGATCGATAAAAAAATCCGTTAACATGAATAGACTTAGTAGTATTGCGATCTCGGCTATGAAACAATCGGGAAGATGCAGATTACCTCTGCTGAGAGATTCGACCAAATTCGTGGATTTTATCTCAGAATCTGACAGCTACGATCTAAAGATTCTTGCGTCAATGGATAAAGATGTTTCGTCGCTGAGTTTTCTTCTGAACAGGATCAATGGTTCGGTCATTAACCGTGCGGTACTAATAGTTGGTCCTGAAGGTGATTTTACGGGTGAAGAAATTGATACTGCTATCAATGCGGGATTTAAGGCAGTATCTCTTGGCAGCAGACGTTTGAGATCCGAAACTGCATCTACAGCCGCCGTGTCGATCATCATGAATCATTTTGAAGGAGTGGATAAAAACTGATGGCATCAGTTGATAATGATTGCCTTTTTTGTAAAATAGTATCAGGGGATCTGCCGACGAAATATTTGTATGAAGATGAGAATATAATTGCATTCAGGGATATAAATCCCCAGGCGCCGACTCACATACTCGTAATTCCTAAGGATCATATAGCATATGCCGCTGATATCAATGAGACGCATTCAGATCTGATCTTCTCAATGATAAACAGGGCGAATAAATTGGCATCAGAAGAGAATATAGCTTCAGATGGTTACCGACTTGTAATTAATAATGGAAAGGGAGCAGGACAGACGGTGTTTCATTTACACCTGCATCTATTGGGTGGTCGCCCGATGCTCTGGCCTCCGGGGTAAAAATATAAAATGTATTTATCAAAATTAGACATATTCGGATTCAAGTCATTTGCCACTAAGACATCTATTCCCATTGAACAGGGAATAACAAGCATCGTGGGTCCCAACGGGTGCGGTAAAACGAATATTGTCGATGCTATCCGATGGGTATTAGGAGAGCAGCGATCAAACATGTTGCGCACAGAGAAGATGCAAGACGTTATATTTAATGGTTCAAAGGGGAGAAAGCCACTCGGATTTGCTGAAGTATCGTTAACACTTCACAATAACAGAGGCGTTCTTCCAATAGAATATACAGATATTATGTTAACTCGAAGGCTATTCCGTGATGGTGAATCCGAATATCTTATCAATAAGAATCTTGTACGACTCAAAGATATAAATGATCTATTTATGGATACCGGAATGGGTCCTGATGCATACTCGGTGATTGAGCTCAAAATGGTTGATAGTTTACTCTCTGAGGATCCCGTCGAACGCAGAAAGATGTTCGAGGAAGCCGCAGGAATAACAAAATATAAAAATCAGCGAAGAGCAACGATTAGAAAGCTGGAGGCTACTAAAACAGATCTTCTTAGAGTATTTGATATCATCAGCGAAGTGGAAAAAAACGTCCGATCTCTAAAATATCAACTCAATAAATTTAAAAGATATAAGCAAGAAAAAGATATTCTCATAGAAAGCGAAATCCATTTAGCGCGTTTTCAGTATCACGACATACTTCGAAAAATGGCTCCGTTAACAGAAAAGCTGCAAACACACAAACTCCAACGGGACGATGCAGCCAGTCAGATAGAAATGGATGAAGCGCTCCATCGGCAAATCGAGAAGAAGATAGAAGAGTTGGATCGTGATATTGAAGCATGTGAAATAAAAGTGGAAAAACACGCACAGCTTTTAATTGATTCAAAAGAAAGACAAGGATACGCAAAACAACGAATTGTTTCCGAGCAGAAAGCCATCGAAAACGCAGAGCAGAGGATTGAAACTGCAAATGTCCGTTTAGATGCTCTTGGCGATCAAGAGAAAATGTTTTCCGAGCAGCTTGAACAATCTCAGGGTTCTCTAAAAAAGCAATCAGAACAACATGGTAAAATCCAATTAAAATTGGATTCGGCTATTGAGCAACTAAAATTAAAGCAAAACTATCAGAGAGAACTTGAACATGAACGAGCGGTTCATATAGAAAATATGGGTAAACTTAACAGTGAAAAGCAGAAATATTTAGCCCGTGCAGAAGCGATAGAAAACAGTGGAGAAGCACGACTCAACGAGAAAGGAGAGTTAGAAGAGACTCTTAAATTATCCACAAAGGAATTACATGACGCGACCAGACGCCGTAAAAGAATAATAACGGATAGAACACTTTTCGAAGAAAAAATGTCCGCCTCTACTGAGGAGATCGATAGGTTAAAATCCAAGATCTTAAGATCGGAAGAAGAAAAATCCAATCTGACATCCAGGGAAAATAACCTGAAATCGAGAGTAAGTATTCTTAGCGAGTTAATAGAGGGAAGAGGAGGACACTCCAGCGGTGTAAAGCATTTACTTGAAAACGGTAAAGTCCTTTCAGGTATTCAAGGAACTGTAGCGGACTTGATTGATGTCAAAACCGATTATAGGAAAGCCATCAACCAATCATTGGGAAGCGAAAGTGATTGGGTGGTTGTTGACACGCTTCCAAACGCCAAGTCTGCCGCTCAATGGGTAGCAGAATCTAAGAAGGGTTCGGTAACATTCCTTGCGCTTGACTCTCTAAAGAATATTCAATCGAACGGCAGTACGCACAACGGATATCTACCGGCGTCTGATTTCGTCAGCTCTCAGTACGATGGATTGGTCGCAAGTTTATTCAGCGATCTATTGATAACCAATAACGGTTTTGACCATCAAGTCCCGGAAGGATATCGAGTTGTAGACTCTAAAGGGTATATGTACGACGGCGCTGCGATGATTAAATCAGGTGGATATGAGTCGGATGATTCCGGAAAAGTCGGAAGAAAGGAACTCCGCATTGAACTTTCGAATAAGGTCGAATCTGTAGAAAAATCCATAATAGAGAATAATAAAGAGTATACATCTATAAAAGAATCTCTTGAGACTACAAGGAAGTTAATTGATGAATTAGCGGCGCAGATAAGAGAAATATTAACTGAAGACGCCAGCCTTGCGGGGAACATAAATGGGTTAGAAGCCGAAATAGTTAGAGTAAATAATAGATTGTCTCAAATGGAATCTGAGGGCTCGGATAAAGAAAATCTCGATAAACTAAGAAAATCCGAAAATGAAATACAAATTAAAATTGATTCACTTGAAGAACATCAGGCAGGCTTCCTGAAAAAATATGAGGAAATGATAGAAGAAGTCAAATTAGCATCAAAGGATAAAGATGATATATCTGCCGTGCATCAGGAAGCAATGATCGCTGTGGTTGCGGAGGAGAGAAATCAAGATGCATTGAAATTTCGGCTATCAGGAATCGAGGAAACCCGTGCTGACGCTAATTCACGCATAGAATCATCTTCCGAAGAGATTTTATTATCCAAACAGAATATAATTGATCTCACAAAGGAGAACGAAGAGTCAGATCTAAAAATTTTAGAATTCGAAAGAGAACGAAAAGAACTATTTGTGGAACGTGACAAACTAAATGGAAAAAAAGACGAATTGCGTAGTGAGAAGATTGATTTAGATGAAGAACTCCGCGAAAAACGAATAGAGAAAGATGCTGTCGCCGAAACAACTCAGGAAATGGAATTAAGACTGACCGAATATAAAATGGAGTCGGAAAGGATCTTCAACCAAATATCGGGTACCTATAGAGTTCAGATCACAGAACCTCCCGAAGATGAATCGATTAACGTTGAAGAAGAAACTGAGAAATTATCAAGACTAAGAACAAAAATTGAGAATATGGGTCCTGTTAATATGGCGGTAGAGGATGAATTTCAAAACGAATCGGAACGACTTGAATTTCTATTAAAACAAAGAGATGATCTCACTTCTGCAGAGAAAACTTTGTTAACCGCGATTAAACAGATCGACGATCCTGCCCGCAAACAATTTTTGGAGTGTTTTTAAAAAATCCGTGATAATTTCAAGAGAACATTCAGTATGTATTTTGAAGGCGGGAACGCCGATATACGACTCAGGGAAAATGAAGACCCGCTTGAGGCGAGGATAGAAATTAGTGCACGCCCCCCGGGTAAGAGAAATCACGTTCTCAAACAGCTGTCAGGAGGTGAAAAATCTCTCACCGCGATAGCATTATTATTTGCTATATATTTGGTAAAACCGAGTCCTTTCTGTATATTAGACGAGATAGATGCGCCTTTGGATGATGCGAATATCAAAAGATTTAGCAAAGTACTTGAACAATTCGCAAAGGATACGCAATTTATAGTTGTTACACATAATAAAGACACGATGAAATCGGCAGGATCTTTATTTGGAGTAACGATGGAAGAAGTAGGAGTATCAAAAATAGTTTCTGTTAAGCTGAAATAAGTAAAATAGAGTAAAATAAATTGAAATTTTCCGGAATCATTATATTATCAATTATTATGTTCTTGAACATTGGGTTCTTGTACGGACAGACGGATAACGCACAGTCTGAATATATATCATTTGATGTTGATTATGCGTCATTTAAGGCTGAAGAGGGGATGTTGTTGTTAGAAATATATTTTCTCGTTTCAAGGTCCGAATTCAAATTTGTCCAAGAAGAAGAAACCTTTGCTTCACGACATGCTATCGAAGTTGAAATTTTTAGAGATGATATTCTTGTAGTAAAAGACGCATGGGAGAGGGTTGACAGGACAGAAGATGTTGAAGCAATAAGATCATCCCAATTATTACCTGATTATTCAGCGTTCGTACTTTCAGATGGTACATACGATATGCGAGTTAAAATTACAGATATGAACACTAAAATTGTCGGAGTAAAACGGGAGCGAATAGTACTACAATCCTATCAGAATGATGAATTGGTTCTTAGCGATGTTGAATTCGCAACAATGATAAAAAGTACTGAAAATAGTGGAATTTTTACAAAATATGGAAAAGACATAATTCCGAATGCCGCCTCCACGTATGGCAATGAATTGCCCATTCTTTATTTATATTGTGAGATATACAATTTAAAGAGTGAGAACGACTTTGAAGGTACCGAATATAAGGTTGAGTATATGGTTACCGATCTAAACGGGGAAGAGATCATTAAACTCCCTTCAAAGGTTGTTATAAAACCCGGTCAATCAAGCATTGAAATGGGCGGTATAAATGTAGTCTCACTCAAAAGTAAAGGTTATAATTTTAGAATAAGGGTCACTGATCTCGCAACAAATGAGGTCGCAACACGGAGTAAAAAATTCTTTGTTTACCGGCCAGGTGATATACAAGTATTAGCTGAGGGTACAGCATCAGACGGGTTATTTGGAGATGGAAGCTATCTTGAAGCTGTATATGCAGAAATGACCCTAAAAGAATTAGATGATGAATGGGAAAAACTTAAAATTCTTGCAAATAAACAAGAACGGAATTTGTATAAACAATCCGGGGAATCAGCTAGACGGAAAGTCATTTTAGATTATTGGAAAGAGAGAGAGGGAATTGTTTCGCGTGATGATTATCTTGAACGAGCCGCATTCGCAAAAAGGCGGTGGTCTGGATTGAGAGATGGTTGGAAGACAGACAGGGGGCGCATAATTCTCAAGTATGGTAAACCAGATGAAATTGATCGTAACTCGAACAATGTAGATTTGCGACCTTTCGAAATTTGGCGGTATTTTGATATTGAGGGCGGCATTGAATTCGTATTTGTGGATATACAAGGATTTTCTGATTACGAATTGGTGCATTCCAGCGCACGAAGTGAACTTCAGGATTACAATTGGCAGCGTTGGGTACAAAGTACATCAACCCAACAAAATCAGCCCGGCATCAATAGGCGCTGATTTTTCAGATAAAGAATTTTTCACATTAAGTTAAGAATAATGCCGGAACAATCTTGGAAGAAATAAAGATCGGTATTGATCTAGGGGGCTCAAAATTTCGTATTGGAATTGTAAACTCAAATAACGAAATCATTGGTGGATCAATCGCTAACACTTATGATTTGTTTATTGATTCTGTTTGGAAAAGCCTTCATCTGAATATTTATAATATTCCTGCTGAGCGCCTTACAATAAAACCTGCCGTGGATGGAGAGCAGAACGCTGTGATAGGCGCAGCAATGCTGTATGATTTCAGATCTAAGACTAATTCTAAGAAAAAAAACAGTACACAATGATTCAATAATATAAAAAGGGATCAATAATGAATAATGAAAATAATCCGTTTGATATTGCTATGCATAATTTTGATTTAGCAGCAGATAAGTTAGGGCTGCACGAAAATATGAGGCAAAGAATAAAATTCCCACAAAGAATCTTGGTAGTCTCTATTCCGGTCAGGATGGATGATGGAAAAGTTAAAAGGTATGAAGGTTACAGAGTGCAGCACAACATGATGAGAGGTCCTGCAAAGGGAGGTGTCAGGTATCATCCAAATGTGACGATGGATGAAGTGAAGGCTCTTGCGACATGGATGACATGGAAATGCGCGGTAGCAGGAATTCCTTACGGAGGAGGAAAAGGAGGAATAACATGTAATCCGAAAGAGATGTCCCAGGACGAACTTGAACGCCTCACACGTCGATATTTTAGCGAGATAATGCCGATCATAGGACCCGAGAAGGACATACCTGCGCCGGATGTTTATACAAACGCACAGACCATGGCCTGGATGATGGATACGTTCAGTGTAAATAAAGGATATACTGTTCCCGGTGTTGTAACGGGTAAACCTATTGAAATTGGAGGTTCACTAGGCAGGGAATCTGCTACTGCCCGTGGAACTATATATACTGTCGAAAGTGCTGCAAAGCATCTTAATATTGATTTAACCAACGCTACCTGTGCTGTTCAGGGCTATGGAAATGCCGGGAGTATCGCTGCAAGATTAATACATGAGCTTGGAACCAAAGTGATAGCCGTCTCCGATTCCACAGGCGGTATAATTAATAAAAACGGATTAGATCCTGCTGAAGTAGAGAAGCATAAAAAGGAAACCGGTTCAGTTGTGGGATTTTCCGAAGCTGATGATATCACCAATCTGGAACTTCTTTCAACTGAATGTGATGTATTGATCCCTGCTGCATTGGAAAATGCGATCACAAAAGAAAATGCGGACGATGTAAAAACAAAAATCATAGCGGAAGCAGCTAATGGTCCCACCACTCCTGAAGCAGATAAGATCCTTGAGGATAAAGGTATATTTATCATTCCTGATATTCTTGCTAATGCAGGAGGAGTAACAGTTTCATACTTTGAGTGGGTTCAAAATGGTCAAAATTTTTTCTGGTCAGAAGAAGAGATAAACGACCGCCTTCGCAAAGTGATGCTGGATGCATTTAACTCAGTATTAGAGATGAGAGATAAGCATAAGGCACACATGAGAATTGCAGCGAATATGCTTGGAATCAGTCGTGTGGCTCAGGCTGCTGAACTAAGAGGACTATACCCGTAAAGATATTGCATTCGGACTTAAATCTCTGATAAGAAGCGGTACATCGGAAATATGGCGGAGTCTTCGGGATTTCGTCTATCCTCCGTATTGTATGCTTTGTGAGGCTGAATTAGAGCCGGAAAACAAAATTGTTTGTGACAATTGCTGGGAACGGTTAACTCCCTCCGAAGAATTAGAAAGTTTTATTGCACAGGATCAAATTTTTTCCGTATTCCCGTATTCTTCTGATATGAAAGCCATCATTCACGAATTTAAGTATTATGGGAAAACTCATCTTGCCGGAAATCTTGGGACTGCTGTCGGAAAGTTAGTAATAGAGAACAAACAGCTCTCCAAGGCGGATTTTATCGTTCCTGTTCCTCTGCACAAAGTTAGGCTGAGATCAAGAGGATTTAATCAAAGCGAACTTCTCTCTGAAAAAATCTCCGAAGTTACAGGAATCTCTTATATCACCGATCAGCTGATCAGAGAAAGGTATACAGAAACACAGGCGAATTTACCAGTCAGCAAAAGAGCTAAAAACGTTGAGGGTGCTTTTCTAATAAAAGATGAAAAAATATTTAATAAAAAACGCGTTATCCTTGTAGATGATGTAATCACCACCGGCAGCACAATATTAGAATGTATGAAGGTTCTCAAGGCGGGTGGAGCAAAGGAAGTTATGGCAGTAACAGCTGTAATGGCATAAATTAATGAGAATTGCGTCAATTGCAAATCCACAGATTTTGTAGTATATTTACCTCTCTTTGAAAATGATTAGAGGTATAGAGTGCGTGAATTTAAGGGTGTAGATTTTTATGATATTGATGATCTTCTGAGTGAAGAAGAACGTCTGACTCGCGATAGTGTCCGGAAATTTGTAAGCGACAAGCTCATGCCTGTTATAGTTGAAAATTATCGGGCGGGGCAATTTCCTGCAGATATGGTAAATCAACTTGCGGAATTAGGCGTTCTCGGAGTAAGTCTTCCGGAAGAATACGGGTGTGCAGGCTCATCGAGTTTTGTTTATGGATTGATTTGTCAGGAACTGGAACGGGGCGATTCAGGTGTTAGAAGCTTTGTAAGCGTCCAAAGCTCACTTGTAATGTGGCCTATTTTCACGTTCGGCAGTGAAGAGCAGAAGAAAAAATGGCTCCCCGCTATGGCTAAAGGAGAGATAATCGGCTGTTTTGGATTGACTGAATCTGATGTAGGCTCTAATCCCGCGGGGATGCGGACTACAGCAAGTATTGATGGGGACGAATGGCTGCTTAACGGCTCTAAAATGTGGATCACCAATGGGTCTATGGCGGAGTTGGCGTTGGTTTGGGCAAAGACTGATGACGGAATCAGAGGTTTTTTGGTGGAAAAAGGAACTCCCGGTTTTTCCGCAAATGAAATCAAAGGAAAACTCTCACTGAGAGCATCAGATACATCCGAGTTAGTGTTCGAAGATTGCCGAATACCTAAGGAGAATATCCTGCCGGAAAGTAACGGTCTAAAATCTGCTCTTTCCTGCCTGACACAGGCGAGGTACGGAATTGCGTGGGGTGTAGTAGGCGCTGCTATGGCTTGTTACGATGAGGCGCTGAATTATGCAAAAGAACGAATTCAATTTGATAAACCGATCGCTTCATTTCAGCTGGTTCAACGAAAACTTGTGAATATGTTAACCGAAATAACAAAATCGCAGCTAATAGCATATCGACTTGGAAGACTAAAGGACGAAGGAAAGGCAACAGTTGAGCGCGTCTCTTTCGCCAAGCGGAGTAATGTCAAATCAGCCTTGGAGGTAGCGAAACTTGCGAGAGAAATTTTAGGAGCAGCCGGAATAACCGACGAGCATCAAGCAATGCGTCATATGGCAAACCTTGAATCCGTGTACACTTACGAAGGTACTCATGATATGCACACGCTTATTGTGGGCGAAAATATTACAGGAATTGGGGCATTTAAATAATTAAAATGAAAAAGTTAGATCACATAGCAGTTGCTGTGAAATCAATAGCCGAAATGCAGAAATTATTCACGGAATTACTCGGCGTGGAGCCTGAATTCGAAAATATATCGTCTGAAAATGTAAATACCGCTGTTTATACTTTAGATGATATTTCAATTGAGCTCATTGAACCTCTTGGAGAAGAAGGACCGATAAACAGGTTTATAGAAAAAAGAGGAAATGGATTGCATCATATTTGTTTTGAAGTAGATAACATCGAAGAGGAATTGAAAGAATATTCGAGTAAAGGATTTGAAGCTATTGATCCCACTCCAAAGAAGGGAACAGGCGGGAAACAGATAGTCTTTCTTCAGCCGAAAACGACCGGCGGAATATTAATTGAGCTCAACTCGATCCCGGCAGAATCAAGAAAGAGTAATGATTAAGATCAACGATCCACTGTTGGCCGATCTTCCGAAAAGTCCGGGCTGCTACCTCTTCAAAAATGTTGACGGAGAGGTGATCTATGTGGGTAAGGCGCCAGTACTGAAAAACAGAGTTCGCTCATATTTTCTAAAAGGAACAGCTAAAGACGGCAAGACCAAATTATTGGTAAAAAAAATCAAAGATTTGGATTGGCTTGCTACAGACAACGAAGTGGAAGCGTTCATATTAGAAGCAAATCTTATAAAGGAACACAAGCCGCGTTATAACATCACACTAAAGGATGATAAGAGTTTCCCCTTTATTAGGATAACGAATGAGCCATATCCTCAGGTTTTTCTCACACGAAAAGTGGTTCGTGACGGGTCGAAATATCTCGGACCGTTCACGAATGTGAAAAAAGTTCGTGATGCGTTAAAAGTCGTAAAAAAAGTGTTTTCGATTCGATCCTGCTCTTATCATATAGACGAAGATTTTATCAGCCGGAAAAAAGCGAAAATCTGTCTCGATTATCATATAAAAAAATGTGACGGACCCTGCGAAGGATTAATCCCACAGGCAGAATACGCTCTGATGGTGAAACAGGTGGAAGACTATCTCAATGGAAAGACTTCCGGCGTGATTAACTACCTTAAGCAGAAGATGAATGTTTCCGCAGCGGATGAAGAGTTCGAGGATGCGGCGCGGTACCGCGACCAGCTCTCTATCGTAAAAAGACGGGCGGATGCTCAATTGGTCGAGTCGCTTGAAAACACTGATCGCGATTTCATAGCTATTTCGCATGAAGATGAAGATGCTTGCGGCGTAGTCATGCGCGTGCGTGAAGGAAAACTCATCGGTCAGGAACATTTTTATCTCAAAGGTATTGACGAGGAGAAATCCGAAGTAGTTCTCGAACGATTTTTAACCCAATATTACGCGAACTCAGAAACCGTTCCGAGGGAAGTTTACACGGATATTCACATTGAAAACGCAAGATCCATTGAAGCTCTGCTTCGGAAGAAAAGCAGTAAAAGCGTTAGCCTTGTTCAGCCGCAGCGGGGAAACAAGCGAAAGCTTTTGAAAATGGCTATGAAAAACGCAGAACTTCACCTTAAGGAGTTTTTGCTGAATAGGATCGCCCGTGCTGATTTCATCCCAAAAAGTCTTTCTGCGCTGAAAAAGGATCTTACTCTTGAAAATATACCTCGAAGAATCGAGGCATTTGACATATCAAATTTCCAGGGAAAAGATGCGGTGGGAGCAATGGTCTGTTTTATCAACGGAGCGCCTCGAAAAAGTGAGTACAGGAAATTTAAGATCAAGACCGTGGATGGCCCTGATGATTTTTCTATGATGAGGGAACTTTTATTGAGGCATTATCGTCGTGTACAGGAGGAGGAAAAACCGCTTCCCGATTTGATACTTATAGATGGAGGAAAAGGCCAATTATCGGCTGCGCTAACTGTTCTGAAAAACCTTGATCTGATGGATATTGCTTTGATAGGTTTAGCCAAAAGATTAGAAGAAGTTTATAAACCAGAGCATAGTGAATCACAGAATATAGCGAAAACTTCTCCCGGATTGAGTTTGCTGAGAAGAATAAGGGATGAATCCCATAGGTTTGCAGTCACTTACCACCGTAAACTCAGAAAGAAAAGGACATTACACTCCGTTCTAGATGATGTTCGTGGTGT
>CBDUTM010000012.1:0-12432 GCA_965369985.1 uncultured bacterium
TTTTTTTACAGTCCCTGTTTATCTTTTAAAATTTTAAACACGACAGCACAGCAGAGCTAATATTACGAGTTTACGGGAAGAACCTTGTCACAAAAGATACAAGTGAGGATATGTTCAAATCAGTAGATGGAGCCGCGGAAAAACTCAGAAGACGGCTGAAAAAATACAAGCAGAAACTTAAAGATTTTGGTCATGTAGAAAAAGATTTCGATCATGTTGAATTAGAATAGTTGACCTTTAAGCAGAATATGATATATTTACCGAGTTAAAATCTACACGACATAAATACGGGAAAGATTTAGAAAATTGAAAGCAATAGTACCAGCAGCGGGGATAGGAAAACGACTTAGGCCGCATACGCTCACCACACCGAAAGTGCTGTTCAATGTGGCGGGTAAGCCGGTTATCGGTCACATTTTGGATTTTCTCATAGAAGCCGGTGTGGACGAGATCGTTGTGGTTGTTGGCTATGAAGCTTCGCAGGTCGAACGATATTTGGCTGAAAACTACTCTGATTCCACCAGTAGCGTCGTGCAATCCGAACGAAAAGGACTTGGTCACGCAGTAGGAATCGCTTTAGACGATAGCGACGAACCAGCTATTATTCTTCTCGGAGATACGATAATAGACATTGATTTGAAGAATTTATTGGGTAAAACCAATTCGGCGATCGGTGTTCGGAGGGTAGAAAATCCGCAAGCGTTCGGTATCGTGGAAATGGATGGGGATTATGCTTCAAAACTTGTGGAAAAACCTGAAGAGCCCACCAGTGACTTGGCGATAGCGGGAATTTATCGAATACAGAATCAGTCTCTTCTTAAACGTTCTATTGATGGAATGGTTGAACAGAACATTACTACAAAGGGCGAGATCCAGCTCACCGACGCACTCCAGGATTTGATCGACAATGGAGAAAAAATCGAAATCTTTGACGTCGAAAATTTATATGATTGCGGAAGCCGGTCAACTATTTTGGATACCAACAGGATCCTTCTCGACAAATCCGGCGGAAGCAATGCAAAACATAATGGCAGCGTCGTAACGGATCCCTGCTATATAGCGTCATCGGCTCAATTAGTGAACTCTATCGTTGGTCCGCACGTGACGATCGATGAGGGAGCAATTATAAAGAACAGCATTATTACAAATTCTGTGATAGCCAAAGGAGCCACGTTAGAGAATTGCAGCATGACAGACTCCATAATAGGCGAGCACGCACTTGTACATGGAACTGTGCGTAAACTGAGCGTTGGCGATTATTCAGAAATAAAATTTGATTGATATCAGAAGACATTATTATTAAAGGAGAAAAATGACAGATTTTTTATTCACTTCAGAATCGATAACCGAAGGACATCCTGATAAGGTCGCCGATCAGATCTCTGATTCGGTCTTAGACGCGATCTATGAACACGATAAAATGGGTCGTGTGGCGTGTGAAACAATGGTAACCACCGGGATGGTATTGGTAGCGGGGGAAATTACTACAAATACATATGTGGATATTCCTACAATTGTGAGGAATTGTATAAAGGAGATAGGCTATACGGATGCGTCAATGGGATTCGATTTCGAGACTTGTGCCGTACTAACGAGTATTGATCAACAATCACCCGATATAGCATTGGGTGTAGATGTGGATGGAGCGGGCGACCAGGGGATGATGTTCGGTTATGCTACTGACGAAAATGATGCTTATATGCCAACTCCGATTCATCTAGCCCACGCGCTCACAAAGAAACTTGCCAAGATAAGAAAGTCAGGAGATGTGGATTATCTCAGACCCGATGGTAAATCACAGGTAACTGTAAAGTATGTCGATAACAAACCGGTGTCGATTTCGAATGTTGTGATTTCCACGCAGCATTCAGATTCTGTAGATAATGAAACACTCAGAAAGGACATTATTGAGCTGGTTATAAAACCGACTCTTTCGAACGGCCTTTTGGATGACGATGCAGTTTTTCACATAAACCCAACGGGACGGTTTGTTGAGGGCGGGCCTAAAGCGGATGCAGGATTGACCGGCAGGAAGATAATTGCGGATACATACGGCGGATTCGCTGCTCATGGGGGAGGCGCATTTTCAGGAAAAGACCCCACTAAGGTAGACCGCTCCGCGGCTTATATGGCTCGATATGTAACAAAAAATTTAGTTGCGGCGGGACTTGCTAAAAGATGTCAATTACAGCTGGCTTATGCCATCGGAGTGGCAGAGCCCGTATCGATACATGTGGAAACCTTTGGAACAGGTACAGTTTCTAATGATGAAATCGTAACTCTAATCTATGATAATTTTGACTTAACGCCAAAAGGAATGATAGAAACACTTGAATTAAGAGCTCCGCGTTATAAGAAAACTGCGACCTATGGGCATTTTGGTCGAGATGAAGCAGAATTTACGTGGGAGCGGTTGGACAAAGTCGAAGATCTTAAAAAATAAAATAATAATCAGAATTTAAATCCGGTTCGGGAGGGATTAATGGGTCACCATATAAAAGATGAATCTTTAGCAGATGCAGGAAAAGCGAGGATGGATTGGGCAAACAGAGATATGCCTGTCCTTGCCCTTATAAAAGAGCGTTTTGAAAAGGAAAAACCACTTGAAGGTGTAAAGATGTCCGCATGTCTGCATGTGACGGCGGAAACCGCAAATTTGATGAGGACATTAAAGGCGGGAGGAGCCGATATTCTTCTTTGTGCTTCTAATCCGTTAAGCACACAAGATGATATCACAGCCGCATTGGTTGTTCACGAAGGGATCGATGTTTATGCGATTCATGGTGAAGACGATGAAACCTATTACGCTCATATAAAAGCAGCGTTGGAGCACAAGCCGAATATCACAATGGATGACGGAGCGGATCTGGTCACGGTTCTTCATAATGATTATTCAGATCAGATCTCAGAAATTAAATGTTCTATGGAAGAAACAACAACCGGCGTCATCAGACTGAAAGCTATGGAAGCAGACGGAGTTCTCAAGCTTCCTGTAGTAGCGGTAAACGACGCGAAGATGAAACATCTTTTTGACAACAGATACGGCACCGGTCAATCGACGGTAGACGGAATTATCAGAGCTACTGATATGCTTATCGCCGGAAAAACAGTTGTTGTGGGCGGATATGGCTGGTGTGGTCGGGGATTCGCCAATAGAATTCGTGGAATGGGGGCGAACGTTATAGTGACGGAAATTGATGCTACCCGCGCATTGGAAGCTTTGATGGACGGATTCCGTGTAATGACGATGGATGCGGCAGCCGTAGAAGGCGATCTGTTCTGTACTCTTACGGGTGATATTCATGTCCTAAGAAAAGAACACTTCGAGAAAATGAAAGATGGAGCAGTGGTCGCCAACTCAGGACATTTTAACGTGGAGATAGATTTAGACGCTCTTAAAGAACTTGCGTCAAAAGTTGTGGAAGATGTTAAGGATCACGTTGATGAATATATTATGCCTGACGGCAGAATAATCTATGTTCTCGGCAAGGGTCGACTTATAAATCTTGCAGCAGCGGAAGGACATCCGGCAAGCGTCATGGATATGAGTTTTGCAGTGCAGGCTCTTTCTTCGGAGTATAGTTTGAAGAACGATCTCGATGTGGGAGTACATGATGTCCCCTCGTATATTGACGAACTTGTGGCTAAACTGAAACTTGAAAGTATGGGCACCAGTATTGATACCCTTACCTCTGAACAAGAGAAATATTTATCGTCATGGGATCAGGGAACTTGATCCGGAGCAGCTAATCGATACCGGCAGCATTTGTCGGTTTAATTAACAGCAGGCTATGAAAATTATAGCGGTCATTAAGCGAATTATCCTTTTCTCGTTTATTCCGTTTATTTTTACCACATGTTTCTTGGAAGCGCCTGAGGCACCCTCTTGGGAGCTTGATCTTGTAATACCTCTTATTGATGAAGATTATCCGCTCAGTGATTTGCGCGGACCGATACAAGAGGACAGCTCGGATGGTTTTATCGATGTAGACACAAATGTTATTTTGAGATTAAATGTTCAGGATACCATCGGTACTGTCGAAATTAGTGAAGATCTTTTAACGGTGCCCGGCATTGAATCGGTAACTATCGGTGAGCCGATCGGACCTATTGAGCTCAACAATATCGGCGCTGACCAGATATTCGAATCTGCAACACTTTCAGATATTTCGCCGGCTGTTGCCGCGGCTCCCAACGGAACAAATATTCCCGTTCCCGCATTCAATTTGAACCCCATAGTAAATGAAATTGCCATTGCGGATGTGGAAGAAGCCGATATGTCACAGGGAATAATACGAATATCTGTTGAAAACGGCTTCATTGATGCGCCCGGATCCGGGATTCCGATAACAAATCTACAAATCGTATTGACGGGAGCGGATAACGCAGCATTGGGCACTGCTGATTTTGGAACCATAAACGCCGGCGCGACCGTTACAAGGGATATAAACCTCGCCGGTAGGACACTGGTGGCGCCTATTTCAAGTTTGGCTACCGGAGATTCTCCCGGAGTTGCCAATTTCACCATAAACGCAACTTCAAAACAGGGAAAGATCACCATCACCGTAACATTTATCCCGCCGTTTGTAGCCACAAGAGTCAAAGGAAATTTACCACAAATCGATATTGATATTGCAAATTCAATTCCTCTTGGGATTTCGGGAAGTACGGTGCTTATAAGTGGCAGATTTCGGCCAGATACGGATGATATGACTTTTTCAATTCAAAATCTGCTACAGGTTCCGTTACGGGCAAATTTAATTCTTCCAAATTTTATTGATTCGACTTCGAATCTTCCAAAAGAAGTCAACTGGGAGAATATTCCACCGGGTACCACTGAACTAAGAATTGTAGAATTAGGAGGGGACAGTTTAACGAATCCGATCGAAGGTTTGCCTCTTTCTGATATTGATTATCTCTTCAGCGCATCTACCATCTTAACAGGTTCGTCGAGCACTATCACGGAAAATGATGCCGTAATAATCACCATCGGTCTCGATACGCTCAGATTTAAAAGATGGAAAGCGTTTTTTGATGAAACAATACCCACTACCGAGACAAATATCGAAAATACACCTGAAGGATTTGCCGGGATAACTTTTGAAGATGTAGAATTAATAATGAAACTGCATAATACAATATCTGTTCCGATGTTTCTTGATCTGGATATATTAGGAACTAATTCACTATTCGGAACTGCAGCAGGTCTTAGTTTACGAGACGCTGAAATAGGTTCACCACCCTTTTTCAGCACTCAACCTGAAACTACTATTATTAAGTTCATTAAAGATATGACCTGCGTGAATGAATTATGCCAACCGTCCGGCGACTCTGACATTATTGATTTTTTCAATATTTTTCCGGATAAAATAACCATTTCAGGGAAAACCAACTTGCTTGGAGAAGGTGTAGTTGCAGTGGGTCAAAGTTTGGGAGGAGGATTCGAATTAAAAATCCCATTCGTTTTTTCTCTTGATTCAACAGCGAAATTCGTCCCGGCAACAACGAATACAATTGCTGCATTTCAGGATGAACAAAAGGAACAGATTGAAAATAATATTCTTTACGCCATAGTGGAATCGGAATTGGAAAACCATTTTCCTTTAAGCGGAACAATATCGCTGTTGATAACCGATGATTCTACAAAATTTAATGTGCATCCTGATTCACTCTTTATGGACACATTATTTACATTTAATCTGCCCGATACCGATCCGGATGCAGGTATCTTCAGCGCTACAAGCCACGATAGCGTATTTCTTGACAGTTCAATAATCAGATTATTTACAAGAGGAGAGGAACATTTCATAAAGCCGTTGATAATACTGAAATCAACCGATGGAAAACCAAGATCGATCTTGCCTTCAAATTTTATAGGAATCACGTCGGTAATGACATTCAGAGTAAAAATAAATCCTTAACCATGCAGACCATGAAATTAAACTATAAAGTCAGCTGCATCCTGATTCTGATATCTTTCGCGTTAGGCGGAACCGATCTATCCGCGCAGCTCCGCAAGGACCCCCGTTCTATCGGTATGGCAGGCGCATATACAACCATCGCAAGAGATTTCTTCTCCGTTGGAGTAAATCCGGCGAATCTCGGCATTGTAAGGAATTTCATCTCGATGCAATTGTTGCAGGTGAATGTCGGTATATCAAATACGAGTCTGAGTTTAACTGAGTATGATAAATTTAACGGAGCGAATTTAGAAGAAGACAATAAGAAGGAAGAGTTGTTGTCTTTAATCCCTGCTGAAGGTCTTACATTTTTTTACGATTCCTCTTTGCAGCCTATTCTCGGAAACATTTCATGGAATAATATGGCGATTTCAACAGACATTTATGCGATTGGAGAGCTGACAATCCCTAAGGCTCCATTCGACATTCTTTTGAACGGGAATGAACTGGGAAGAGAATATGAGCTTGACGCGGGAGGTGAATCACTTGCTGCTGCTGAGATCGGATTTTCAAATGGTGGAGTTATCGGCGGCATTCTCGTCGGCTATACCGCACGAGTCATAAGAGGTTTGAGCTACTTCGGAATTGATGAATCCAACGCTGCACTTCTGACGGATTCATCAGGAGTTTTCAGTGAGTCCGAGTACCTGGTAACAGCATCAGCAGGTGGATGGGGAGGATCCTTGGATTTTGGATTGTTATTCCTGGACGTAGGTAAATGGCATATAGGCGCGGCAATAAATAATATATACAGCAAAATAAGATGGTCTAAGGATAACGAACGGATACGATATTTCTATGATATTAATAACCTGAATCTTAACCGGGTAGCGAAAAAAGGTTATGATGCGCTTGTTATAGGAGGAAACGAACGCGCCGAATTTAGTGAAAGTTTTTCGACTCGGTTACCGACAATATTTCGGATGGGTGGTTCCGCCACCTATTATAATACATTGGTCGCTATTGATTATCAGCAAGGTTTCAGCGACAGATTATATGCCTCTGAGGTAGGAAAATTCGCGATTGGATTCGAGTATTTCGGCGAATCTAATTTTCCTGTCAGAATAGGTTTCGCCGCCGGAGGGAGAGAAAGAAAAGAATTTGGGCTCGGTTTCGGAATGAGGTTTTTCGGGTTACGATTTGATTTCGCCTATGCGCTACGGGGAGGCTATATACCTTCAAATGCGAAAGGGTTTGAACTTTCCGCATCACTGTGGACAGCGCTGGGCAATTAAAGAGCGACTACTCCGAAACTTATTTTCTGGATCTTATTATCAGCGCAATTGATAAAATTAAAAAGATACCGTTGCCAAGCCACACTCCCACGACTGGTTCGAGAATTCCCTGTTTAGCAAGAGTCTGACCGAATTTAATAAATCCGTAAAAGATGAAACTGGTAAGAAGTGCCATTCCGACGCCGAAAGCTATACCGCTGTTTACTCTGCCAACAGCCATAGGTATACCGATTAAAATAATTACAAAATTTGTGAATGCGAGTGAAATCTTGAATAAGTAGTTGATTCTCCAATTTCTTGCTTCAATTCCGTTCGCTTCCAAATTTCTAACAAATGTTCCGAGCTCCCAATAGCTCATTTCTTCGGGTTTTCGGTTTTCTTTTTTCAGTCCGGCAGGAGTAATGCGAATTTCAATAGTATCTACAAGATCACTTGTGAAGACTTGTTCCTTTTGGTTGTCAAATTTTCTCAGAATTACATTTTTAAATATCCATTTGGATCTTTCTTCATTCCATATCATTTCTGCCGCATCCAACCTTTGGAAAAGCGTTTCGTTTTTAAAATATTGTATATTTACACGTTCCCCTTTCAGATCTCTGAATTTGTAGACTCCGATGGAGACGTTTCTGTTTTTTCCTTCCTGGAAATTTATATTAAATTTTCTCAAAGCAACTCTTTTCGCCCCTTTAAGCGAATATTTTCTTGCAATATCAAATCGTTTTCTGCTTGATTTTATAACGACGATCTCACCGAAATAGAAAGAAAAAATACTGATCACGATCCCTAATATTATCATAGGCACGACAAGCCGATATAGACTCACGCCGGCAGATTTAATCGAAACGAGTTCATTGTGTTTCACCAATGTAGCGAACGTCAATACCGACGCCAATAATACAGCTATAGGTAATGAAATGTTGAACAGCCATGGAAGGTTCAGCAGAGAGAAGATAGCAGCCGTGCTTGCGGGCGCATCGGAATCAAGAATTTTCCGGAGATTTTCAACCAGATCCACAATAAAGAATATGACTAGGAATGTCGCACTGGTCATAGCCAATGTAGTTAAAAATTTAGTGAATATGTACCTGTCCAGTTTCTTTATCATAAAAGTCTGCTTTATTCTAACTAACGTTAGCTCTGAAAAATAATTTACTCCTTTAAGATGCTAAATGAAAATAAAAGTTAAATTGTCTGTTGATAGCTGATATTGGTGAAAGAAACCTGCTAACTATCAGTTTTACTTGACTTTATCTGAATAACCATTTACGTTGGACAATGCTTAACAAATATATTAATTTATTTTTCCTAATTCTACTTCCGCTAAATAGTGCAGTAATCGCACAGGTTGGCGCATCAAATCTCCAAATTGAAGCTCCTGATTTTACATTAACAGATGTAGAATTTGATTTTTCATTGAAGGTTATCGATGAGAACGGGGAGATAGATCGATCTGCATCGGGAGAACTGTCCCTCCGGGGCTTTGTGGTAGAGGATGAAAACGGAAAGTACATTAAACCTGTGATCTTTGAGATTATAAACGGTGAGATTTCCATAGACAATGCTGTTTTTGAGGAGAGCGGAGACAACAACATTGAAGTTTGGTTCAACGGCTCATCTGCCAGTAAAAGTGTCACTACTCTTCCGGGTATTTTAAGCATCGCTCCGCCGCTCATCGCGATCGGACTTGCGATATTATTTCGGGAAGTTCTTATAAGTCTGTTCGCAGGTGTTTGGATCGGGGCATTATTTCTTTCAGGATTTAATCCTTTTAAGGGATTCTTACTGACTATCAGTGATTATATCGTGCCGGCTCTGGCAGACAGAGACCACGTGGCAGTGGTTTTGTTCAGCATGAGTCTGGGTGGAATGGTTGGAATTCTTTCTCGAAACGGCGGTATGTTCGGCGTGGTGGATAAGATCTCGAAGTACGCAAAAACCGCGCGGTCAGGTCAGATCGCAACTCTCGGGATGGGTCTGCTTATTTTCTTTGATGATTACTCAAATACTCTCCTCGTAGGAAATACAATGCGTCCTTTTACTGATAAATTGCGAATATCCCGCGAAAAACTTTCATTCATAGTGGATGCAACTGCCGCGCCTATTGCGTCAGTAGCGTTCGTTAGTACCTGGATCGGATTTCAGAATGGGCTCATAGGAGAAGGATTCAGAAACATCGGTTTAGACAGAGATCCATACATTACATTTCTTCAGTCGATTCCCTATAGCTTTTACGCAATTTTGATGCTCGCTCTGATTTTGATAACAGCAATCCGGAAAAAAGATTTCGGTCCTATGCTCAGAGCGGAAAAACGCGCAGCCTCTACAGGTAAAGTTCTTCGGGACGGTGGCACTCCTTTGGCAGGCGCTGATCTGAGCGAATTGGGAATACCGGAAGATATTCCCAGAAAATGGCATAACGCTTTGATACCAATAGGATTTGTGATATTTACGGTGATATTAGGGCTATATTTCCATGGAAAATCTCAATTAGGCGATTCAGCGGGGAATTTAGAGATCTACCAGATCATAGGTGCTGCGGATTCGTTCACGGTACTTATGTGGGCGGCATTCGGAGGTTCATTATTGGCGGGAGTGATGAGCATGGGTCAGAAGATTCTGACACTACAGGAGACCGTTGATGCTTACTTGAACGGTATTAAATCAATGGTATTGGCTATGGTGATACTTGTTTTGGCTTGGTCGCTGGGCGCCATCGCCGCAGACCTCTCGACAGCGGACTATGTTCTATATCTCACACGAGGATTATTTTCGCCTCATTTCCTTCCGGCAATGACCTTTATCGTAGCAGCATTGATAGCTTTTTCAACCGGTACATCCTGGGGAACAATGGCGATTCTTATTCCCATTGTAATTCCTATGGCTTATCACCTTCCGATAGAAGCGGGCTACGATAAGCTAGTATTAGATTCAATATTTCTTGGAACGATAGCGTCCGTTCTTTCAGGAGCGTGTTTCGGAGACCACTGCTCACCCATTTCCGATACTACAATAATGTCGTCAATGGCATCCGGGGCTGACCACATCGATCATGTCAAAACTCAAATGCCCTATGCCGTCCTCGTTGCCGTAGTGGCTATAGTAGTTGGATATATTCCGGCAGGATTCAATGTAAATCCGTTATTCTCAATCGCAGTCGGTGTAGGCGTTATTTATATGTTTCACCGCTATATTGCAACAGGTGTGGATTCATCAGAAGAAAAAGTAGAAGAGCCGGAAGTAGTTTCTGCTTAAAGTCCTTTTAAGATCACTTTTTTAACAGCTCTCGGCGTTACTCTAATAATCTCATAAACATTATTACCGATTAATACTTTATCTCCTTTGACGGGAATTTTTCCTGTATGGAATGTCAGGAGTCCGGCTAAAGTTTCATATTCGCCGTTTAGGAAATCAATACCTAATTCCTCTCTCAGCAGATCAAGCTCGGCTTCCCCGTTTATTATTGTGTCTCCGTTAGGTTCGATTCTAAGATATTCTCACTCCTATCAGAAACATTTTACGAAGTATTGTAATGGAATTTATAATAATCAGTGGAATTTAATGAACCAATTGTTAGCTTTGAGAGTATAAGGATATATCTCCTTATAAAACAACAGTAGGAATTATGACGCAGAGTAAGATATTATTACTGACCCTGACAATTAGTGCAATTGTTATTCAGCCTCTTCCGGAGTTAGCATACGCACAAATCAGTGAATTCAAAATAACGGCTGCCGATGGGGCGACATTTGATTTCTTTGGATTTTCAGTCTCCATCTCCGGCGACTACGCGGTCGTGGGAGCTGGATTCGATGATGATAATGGAACTGAGTCAGGTTCGGCATACGTGTTCAAGCGCAGCGGCACAAGCTGGGCGCAGGAGGTAAAACTGCTTCCTGCCGATGGAAAAGCAAGTGATCGGTTTGGATTTTCAGTCTCCATCTCCGGCGACTATGCTCTCGTTGGAGCATATTTCAATGGAACTGAGTCAGGTTCGGCATATGTATTCAAGCGCAGTGGCACGAGTTGGACTCAGGAAGCGAAACTGCTTCCTCCCGATAACGCAGCAGGTGATCAGTTTGGAATTTCAGTATCCATCTCCGGCGACTATGCTCTCGTGGGAGCTGCGTTAAATGATGATAATGGAACTGATGCAGGTTCGGCATACGTGTTTAAACGCACCGGCACTAGCTGGGCGCAGGAAGCGAAACTGCTAGCTCCAGAAGGAGTAGCAGCAGGTGATAATTTTGGACGTTCGGTCTCCATCTCCGACGAATTTGCCGTCGTGGGAGCTTGGAGGGATAATGCTGACGCAGGTTCGGTTTACGTTTTCAAGCGGATCGGCACGAGCTGGGCGCAGGAAGCAATACTTCTTCCTGCCGAGGGAGCGGTAGGTGATGAATTTGGATTTTCAGTCTCCATCTTCGGCGACTACGCCGTAGTGGGAGCTAGATTGGATGATGATGTTAATGGAACTGATGCAGGTTCGGCATATGTTTTCAAACGCACCGGCACTAGCTGGGCGCAGGAAACAATACTGCTTCCTATCGATGGAGCAGCAGGTGATAATTTTGGACGTTCGGTCTCCATCTCGGGCGACTTTGCTGTCGTGGGAGCTAATGGCGATGATGAGAATGGATTTGACACAGGTTCGGCTTACGTGTACAAACGCACCGGCACGAGCTGGGCGCAGGATAGAAAACTGCTTCCTGCCGATGGAGCGATTGGTGATAATTTTGGAATTTCGGTCTCCATCTCCGGCAGCTATTCCATAGTGGGAGCTTATTTAGATGATGATAATGAAAGTGCTTCAGGTTCGGCGTATCTGTTTACAGGATTTGCAACTCCGATTGGTGTAGATCAGGCGAAAATTGGATTGCCAGAAGAGTTTTCTTTGTCGCAGAACTATCCTAATCCTTTCAATCCGACGACGACGATAGAGTACTCTCTTCCTAAGGCGGGAGATGTTTCATTGAAAGTTTATAACTTGACTGGACAGGAAGTAGCGCTCCTAATCAATGACAAAATGCCCGCAGGGAATCACACGGTCAGTTGGGATGCATCAGGCTCGGCTTCAGGAGTTTATTTCTACCGCCTCCAGGCAGGCGATTTCGTCAAGACGAGGAAGATGGTGTTGTTGAAATAAAAGTGTTTATATTTTGTGGCAAATTACTTATGATTAAATGGGTGAACTAAATAGTTGCGAGATTCACTGTGATGGTAACAACAGCAAGAAATAG
>CBDUTM010000013.1:0-12391 GCA_965369985.1 uncultured bacterium
AGGAACAGGAATGAATATAATCAGGGATATCGAAGATTATAAATCAGACATTCCGACTGCGCTGACCATAGGAACTTATGACGGCGTACATATTGGACATCAGGTGATCCTTGATAAATTGCTTAAGACCGGAAAAGAAAGAGACCTTAGCACAACTGTGGTGACATTTGATCCTCACCCGAAACAGGTCGTTGCCACCGATAAATATTCAGGCTCAATTCAAATTTTAAGTACACTTGATGAAAAGATCGAGGTTTTTACAGCGATTGGTATTGACACGCTGATAGTAATACCATTTACTCTTGAATTTTCTAAAACGAATCCAGAGATATTCGTCAGAGATGTGTTGTGCAAAAGTTTTGGAGCTAAGGCAATTATTGTCGGATATGATCATAACTTCGGCAGAGATAGAGAAGGAAATTCTCAGACACTTAGATCACTTGGGGATGAATGCGGCTTCACTATTGAAGTAGCCGATCCGGTCAGCTATAATGATGAAGCTATCAGCAGCACGAGGATAAGAAAACTTCTTATAGATGAAGGTGATGTGAAACTTGTAGGTGAACTATTAAAGAGAAATTATTCCGTATCAGGTGAGGTAGTTAAGGGGAAAGGAATTGGCAGGTCACTGAATTTCCCCACCGCAAATATATCTATTGAAGATAAATTAAAAATTATCCCGAAGAACGGTGTCTATTGCGTGGATGTATTCCGAGAAGGAGTAGAACAGCGTGGTATGTCCAATATAGGCATGCAACCCACTTTTAACGGGGATACAAGAACTCTGGAAGTACACATTTTGATGGATGATCTCGACGACATGTACGGTGAGATCATCAAAATAGAATTTATTTCACGTATCAGGGACGAACAAAAATTTGATTCACCGGACGAATTAGTCGTCCAATTAGAAAAAGATAAATTAGTTTGCAGCGTATAATAGTTTTTAATAATAATAATATTTCACACTGATAAGGCAGAAGGATAAAACAAATGGGTTTAACCAAAGAAGAAAAATTTAAAATAACTAAAGAATTTGGCGGTAACGATAAGGATACCGGCAGGTCTGAAGTTCAAGTAGCTCTTTTGACAAAGCGAATTGCGAGTTTAACAGAGCATCTTAAAGATCACAAAAAAGACCACCACACACGAAGAGGGTTGGTTATGATGGTTGGAAAGAGAAGAAGACTTTTGAACTATTTAGAAAATAATCACCTTGAACGTTATCGTGAAGTGATCAAGACTTTAAGCTTACGTAGATAAAATTTAAGAAAATAATATATTAAATCAGGAGTAAATTTTGATAATTAAGGAAATAGAATTAGGGGGCAGAACTTTAACACTGGAAACAGGGAGAATCGCAAGACAGGCTTCCGGCTCAATATTGGCAACGTACGGCGATACAATGGTTATTGCCACAGCGGTAGCCAGCGACCACCCGAAAGAAGGATTGGATTTTTTCCCTCTTACGGTGGAGTATAGGGAAAGGCATTACGCAGCAGGAAAAATTCCCGGTGGCTTCTTCAAACGTGAAGGCAGGCCGACCGAAAAGGAGATATTATCCGCACGGATAACGGACAGAACTATCAGACCGTTATTTCCTAATGGTTTTAAAAATGAGACACAGGTAATAATATTTGTGATCTCCACTGATCAGGAAAACGACGCTGATACCCTCGGAATGATAGCCAGCGCAGCTGCACTTGCAATTTCCAATGTACCTTTCGACGGTCCGGTTGCGGCTGTTAAGGTGGGCGAATTGGACGGCGAATTGGTAATTAACCCATATCTGAGTCAATATGACGACTGCACGCTCGAGATCATAGTTTCGGGCGGAAAAGATTCTTTGAATATGGTTGAAGGAAAGATGAAAGAAGTCCCTGAGGCGCGTATGCTCGAAGCGTTAACTTTCGGACATGAAAGCATTAAAAAAGTAATAACTATGATCGACGAACTGGTCAAAGAGTGTGGAAAAGAAAAAATGACCTTCGAAGCACATGAGATCGATCAGAAATTGGTAGACGCAGTCACTTCGATGGTAGGCGATAAAGTGAAAGAGGCTAATAACGCCAAGGATATGAAAAAGCAGGATCGATCAGTGTTTATGAAGACTTTCACCAAAGATGCCATTGAGAAGCTGGAAGAAGAATATCCTGAAAGCGGAAAAGATATTAAAGAGATCATTCACGATCTGGAAAAAGATGACTTGCGAAATAAGATCTTGAATGACGGGATCAGATTGGATGGTCGAGGTCCGAAAGACATTAGAGATATAACCTGCGAACTCGATATACTTCCACGTACGCATGGCTCGGCCCTCTTTACAAGAGGTCAAACGCAAAGCCTTACCGCGGTTACTCTTGGAACGAAGATGGACGAGCAGAAAACTGATGGAATTGACGGTGAAAGTTTCAGCAAGTTTATGCTTCATTATAACTTCCCGCCGTTTTCGGTTGGCGAAGCAAGAATGATCCGGGGCGTAAGTCGCCGCGAAGTTGGTCACGGAAAACTCGCCGAACGAGCTATCGAAGCAGTCCTTCCGCCGGCGGATGACTTTCCATACACTATCAGAATTGTTTCCGATATCATGGAATCCAACGGTTCTTCTTCAATGGCGACAGTCTGTGCGAGTTCGTTGGCTCTGATGAACGCGGGTGTTCCAATTAAGAAATCAGTAGCCGGAATCGCAATGGGTCTTATCAAAGAAGGCGATAAGACAGAAATAATATCTGATATACTCGGGACTGAAGATCATATGGGAGATATGGATTTCAAACTCGCGGGTACCCGTGATGGAGCCACTTCGCTTCAGATGGATCTAAAGATCGAAGGGATAAGCCTTGAAATGCTCGAGAAGGCGGTCAAGCAGGCGACGGAAGGCAGAATTCATATTCTCGATATTATGGATAAGAAGATCGCTGAAGCAGCTGATGATATTTCCGATTATGCTCCACGGATTATTTCCATACAATGTCCTGTTGACAGGATCGGAGAGTTGATCGGACCCGGAGGTAAAATAATCAAGGGTATTCAGGCAGATACGGGCGCGAAGGTTGAAATTGAAGATGATGGAACAGTTCTTGTTTCATCTGTCGGTGGCGAGCCTGCCAAAGCGGCTATTGAGATGATAGAAAATATCTTGAGGATGCCTGAAGTCGGTGAGGTATATGATGCCACTGTCAAAAAGATCATGGACTTCGGAGCATTCGTAGAATTTATGCCCGGTAAAGAAGGACTGGTTCATATATCCAAATTAGACTATAAGCGGGTAGCAAAAGTTGAGGATGTGCTGAAAATGGGAGATAAGTTACAAGTTAAACTCCTGAAAGTAGATAATCAGGGACGTTATGATCTTTCACGTCGCGATACAATGGAAAAACCTGAAGGTTGGGTGGAGGAACCTCCACGGGAACGCAGACCTTCAAGAGGCGGTCGAAATGAGAGAGGCGGAAATCGCAGATAATGACTGAGGGCAAATTCAACAAGACGGTTCTTGATAACGGCATACGTATAGTCACGGAGAGTAACGATTATGTTCATTCGGCGGCTATAGGCGTGTTTATCACAAAAGGCGCGCGCAACGAATCAGCGGATAATCACGGCGCGGCGCATTTTCTTGAACACATGGTATTTAAAGGAACAGACGAAAAGGATTCATTTCAGATAGCAAGTTCTCTCGAATCGATCGGGGGGATGCTGAACGCCGCAACTTCGGAGGAATACACCTGCTATTTTGCCAGGATATTGGACGAACATATTGAGCCGGCTCTTGATGTGCTCTCCGATCTTGTGCAGAACGCTGTTATAGAAAAGGATGTCACGGATGTTGAAAAAGGCGTGATCATCGAAGAGATAAAAGGCGTTGCTGATACGCCAAGTCAAATGGTCATTGAGAATTTCATCTCTGATGTGTATCCGGATCATCCTCTTGGAATGGCGATACTCGGCACGGAAAAGTCTATCACGGAAATGACCAACGATAAATTAATTGAATATCGGACAAAATATTATACGACCGATAACATTATTATCGCAGTGGCAGGCAGATTGGATCATGAGAGTGTGGTTGCATTAGTAGAGAAATATTTTCATCTTGAAAAGACTGAATCAGCGCCGCTTTCAGTCGCGCCTAACGGTATTCTTCGGACGGGCGTAAACAAAATAGAATCTCCCATATCCCAATCGCATCTTTGTGTGGGATTCAGGGCTATTCCATATAAAGACGAACGCAGGTATTCGCTTCTGGTGATGAACACGATATTAAGCGGCGGAATGAGTACACGTCTATTTCAAAATATCAGGGAAAAATATGGGTTCGTTTACAGCGTATTCAGTTTTCCTGAATTTATGTCCGACACAGGTTATTTCTGTGCCTATGCGGGTACGGACGCTTCCAAAACGGACACGGTCATTGACCTGATAAAAGACGAACTGAAAAAACTCAAAACAGAACCTGTTACATCGGATGAGATAAACAGCGCCCGCGCTCAGTGGAAAGGCGGCGCATTGATCTCAATGGAAAGTATGATGAGTCGTATGAATCGAATTGCCATGAGAGAGATGAATTTCGGTACTTACGCGCCTGTATCAGACCTCATAAAGAAAATTGATGCGGTTCAACAAGAAGATATAATGAGCATAAGCAATGAAATATTTGATGAAGAAAAGATAGTTGTCTCTGCTATACAGCCGGAAGGGCAAAAAGGCTAAATTAAATGATTATTGGAATACCGAAAGAAATCAAATCGGAAGAGCATAGAGTAGGAATAATTCCTGCCGGTGTGGAACAACTTGTTAATGCTGGTCATGAAATTCTCCTGCAAAAAAATGCGGGCAGGCATAGCGGTTACTCCGACGAAGACTATACATCAGCCGGCGCGAAAATTGTAGATTCCACAGAAGAAGTATTCAGTGGCGCGGAGATGATAGTAAAGGTGAAAGAACCTCAACCCGCCGAGTGTGAGATGATCTCCGAAGGGCAGATCGTATTTACATATTTTCATTTTGCCGCAAGCAAAGAGTTAACTGATAATTTTATAAAGAGCAAAGGCATCGCGATCGCGTATGAGACCGTTCAATTGGAAGACGGGTCGCTTCCGCTTTTGGTTCCGATGAGTGAAGTTGCGGGACGCATGGCGATTCAGGAAGGAGCAAAATACCTTGAGGCGCAATCAGGCGGTATTGGTGTGCTGCTCGGTGGCGTTCCCGGCGTGGAACCCGCGACAGTAACGATTTTGGGCGGTGGAATTGTCGGAAGTAATGCCGCGAAGATAGCAGCGGGTATGGGCGCAAATGTTAATATTCTTGATATTAATCTCGACAGGCTGCGGTACCTATCCGATGTTATGCCCGATAACGTGACCACTTTGATGTCCAATCCGAGTAATATCAGAAGGTTACTTACGACCACTGATCTTCTTGTCGGGGCTGTTCTGATACCGGGAGCAAAAGCTCCCAATCTGGTGAGCAAGGAAATGCTGAAATTGATGAAAGAAGGTTCTGTTCTTGTTGATGTAGCGGTTGATCAGGGCGGATGTATTGAGACCTGCCGTCCAACAACCCACGATGATCCTACTTTTATTGTGGAAGGAGTTGTGCATTATTGCGTGGCGAATATGCCCGGCGCGGTTCCTTACACCTCGACCATTGCTTTAACTAACGCAACTCTTCCTTATATAATGCTTCTTGCGGAAAACGGATATAAAAACACTATACTTGAGCATGAAGATCTGATGTCAGGACTGAATATCTATAAAGGAACCGTTACGCATAGGGGAGTATCAGAAGCGTTCGGATTGGATTATACTCCTGTAAATGAAGTGATCTCCGCATAGCAAATAGCTCCGATCCACAATAAATTTCTCTGACCGATAAAAAAGACTTGTATCGACCTGACTTTCCTGTTATAATATAAAGTGTTACTTGAACGATAATCTTTTAATAAAGGAATATTATTGAGTCAACCACAAATTAAAAAACTCTATTATTCGATCGGGGAAGTCGCTGAATTAACGGCACTTAAGCCATATGTCTTAAGGTATTGGGAGACAGAGTTTCCTGCGCTTAAGCCGACAAAAAACCGTGCCGGCAACCGAATTTACAAGGATAAAGACATCAAGGTATTGTTTCACATTAAGTATCTGCTTTATGATCAGAAATACACGATTGAAGGTGCCAGAAATCAGCTTAATTCAGCCAACTTTGAAGATATGGTCGATGCGAGCAATCCGAGCTTGAAAAGTGCTAAATCCGAGCCATCAAATGGTGCAGGCAGTGACGATAAACTCGTGAACGTTATTTCCGAATTGAGAAAAGGATTAATGGAATTAAAGGAGATACTTCAACCCTGATATAATATTTAAATACTTGCATGCACATCTCTGTGCTTGCAGAATTAAAGCGCCTGACATCAATCCCACCGCAGGCGCTTTTTTTTAAATCTTTTATTGGAATCTTCTGTTTCAGTGTTATATTTAAAGCAATAAATCAGAAAGGGTTATGGGAATTAGATGGAAGAAGTAGAAGTTCAGCAGTTAATAGAAGAATCACTGCCGGAAGCCAAAGTGGAAGTAGTTGATACAAGAGGCAGTGGAGACCATTTCGAAATATTAGTCGTATCAGATAAGTTTGAAGGCGTTGCCTTAATTGATCGCCATCGGATGATCCACAGCGCGCTCGGCAGTCAACTCGGCGGCCCGATCCACGCAGTGGAGATAAAAGCGTACACAACAGAACAGAGAAATAATCTCTCTTAATTAGGAAAGGAGAAGTCATCTTATGTCAGATGCACTACTCGAGCAGATAAAAACAGATATAAGCAATAATAAAGTGATGCTGTATATGAAAGGCACACCCGATATACCCAGGTGCGGTTTTTCGTTCAAAGCAGTCGAAATACTGAAGGCGCTTAACGTGCAGTTTGAATCAATGGATATACTTCCGGATCCGGATATTCGTATGACACTCTCGGCTCATTCAAATTGGCCGACAATTCCGCAGCTTTTTGTTGGCGGTAAGCTCGTCGGCGGTTCGGATATTATGATGGATATGTATGAAAGCGGCGACCTCCAGGAAGCTCTCGGCAATGCCGGAGCATTTGGAGATTTTCCGGTAGCCTCAGCGGATAGCGAAGAAGAGTGACAGATAATCTGGAAAAAGCTCTGTTCGGAGCAGGCTGTTTTTGGGGTGTGGAATCCACATTCCAAAATGTTGATGGAGTAAAAAGCGCAACATCAGGTTACTCCGGCGGCAGTGTGGAGAACCCCACTTATGAGCAGGTTTGCACAGGGACCACAGGTCATGCGGAAGTCGTTGAAGTGGAATTTGACCCTTCTAAAATTTCTTTTGATGAACTGCTTGATATATTCTGGAAGAATCACGACCCCACCACGCTGAACCGGCAGGGTCCTGACGCGGGCACTCAATATCGCTCGGCTATATTCTTCCAGTCTCCCGAACAGGAGAGAGCGGCAACTGAATCAAAAAACGCGCTCCAGAAGGTAAACGCATTCGTTAATCCGATTGTTACGGAAATAACAAAAGGTTCGGAGTTTTACCGGGCTGAGGAATATCATCAGCGTTACTTCGAGAAGCAGGGGATAGAATACTGCCCCGTATAGATTTTCGGTAGAAAAGATAAAATAGAAAAGCCCTGATCTCTTCAGGGCTTTTTTATATCCGTGTCGGAGCGGCGAGATTTGAACTCGCGACCCCTTGACCCCCAGTCAAGTGCGCTACCGGGCTACGCCACGCTCCGTAGTGATAAAATAACCGTTTAACGATTAAAATCAAAATTTAAAGTCAATAAATAATTAATTTGTAAAAATTCCATGAAACCACTGTAGTAGCGCCTTATGCTAAAGATGACTAAATTAGTCATAAATGCAATATAAATAATAACTTGACATTATTAAATCAATTCAAGTATTCTATCATGTATTTCTTATATTCATGAGTTAGGGAGGCTAATTAATCTTTTGATCACAATAAACGAACCTGATATAATTCTTCACATCATAAATTCATATATACACCAAAACAATCCGGAGGTAGATAAATGAAATATCTTTTACCCTTTCTATTAGTCGGGATGGTAGTTTTAGTTGGTTGCTCAGAAGAGCCTACCAAAGTGACAAAATCAGACAATGTATTTCCGCCAAATATTGCGGAATTAAAAGAAGCCATGCTCCAAAAGCTGAGCCAATCTTCAAAATCAGGATCGAACAGTCGTACACTAAATAAAGTAACTGTTGCAGCCGTTCCTCCTTCCTGGGAAAGTGCTTATGGCACCGCAATGTCATTTAGCGATGACGACGCGCAGTACCATTATCTCGGATTTGATTTTGAATTTTATGGTACGCTTTATAATTATACGTATATCAATTCAAATGGAAATTTGACATTTGAGAGTCCTAATTCTTGGGGGATATTTGCTTTGCCAAATAGTTTCTTTGACTATGGGTGTTGGTGTTCCAAATATTTTCCAACTGTAGCAGTTATGTATGAAGACCTAAATCCTGCTTGGTATGGCGGTGGTACTCTTTATAAGAGCACTACAGGCACTGCTCCTGACAGAGTATTTGTTGTTACGTGGGAAGGAGTACCACGATTTTACAACGACGGAACTAATACGATACAAGTACAATTCCTTGAAAGAACAAACCAGGTCCAATTCGGATATTATGAATTAGTCCCTCCAACGTGGGGTTATTATAGCGCGGTAGTCGGCTTAAGCTCAAATACAGGTAATTTTCTTCAGATAGCCGATTATAGTAATGTCCTTGATCTTGTCGGAAAAAATGTATGTTTCACACCTTCTGACGATGGATATACTGTCGAAGACGGACCCTGTGTAGATCCGAATTCACCACCGTCATTATACCTTTCTCCTGAAGTTTTCAATATCTGGCCTGTAAATCATAAAATGGTGCTGGCTGTCACAGGCACAGCTTCTGATGCTGAAGAGCCTGCAGAAGATCTCGTTCTTAATGTTACAGTAACGAGTAGCGAAGACACAGACGGTAATGGAGATGGTAATACAGCACCCGATTGGAATGTTGTCTATAACGGAGACGGAACGTTTGAAGTTTGGTTGCGTGCTGAAAGATCGGGCAACGGCGACGGCAGAACCTATACGATATCGGCGATGGCTACCGATTCGGGAGGATTGTCTTCGGATGAAGCAACAGGCTCAGTCGATGTCTCTAAAAGCAAGGGAAAATGAAAAAGTAACGGAATCAAAATAACATATTTTTAAAATCTAAAGTCGCCCCGATATTTCGGGGCGGCTTTCTCATTCTCTTTCGATTCAGGCTTTTACCAGAGTATCATCTTACCCATTGTGGAGTATTGTATAACCGCCAAGACTAACGCGATACCCGTTATGATCAACAGTCCTGTTTTCTTTATCCTTCGTTTTTCGGGTTGCGCTATCACATGCACAGAAACCGACCTGAGCATAAAATTAAAACCCAGCATCAATACGACTGTAAGGATCAGGCGGGCGTCATCAGGACTCCATGAAGAAAAATAATAGATCAGCAGAAGCAGCATCAGATTCAGAGGGACACCGAGAGTAAGAAATGCCTCTGAACGCTTTTTCTCGGGTTCATCAAATCCTGTCCACGCTTCTTCAAGTAGCCGCGTAATAGAATATGAACCTGTATAGATGAAGAGGAATATTCCTATAAAGGCTAATAGCAATTCATAGCCGAAAGAATCGAATCCGGTCAGCCGCAGCAGAGTAACATAGTCGCTGCTTCTCACCCAGAATATGAGAGCTGCCGGTAGCGTAGCGGTGAGAAAACTGAGTGTGGCTATCGTAACAAGAAGAAAGCGGAGGGAAGATCGGTGGATCCTGCGGCTTACAAATTTGAAAAGAACCATTCCCGTGAGAAAGGCTCCGAAATGTCCACTCAGAAAATAGACGGATTGAGAAAACAGGGACGCACTCGATGGAATAGTGACGCTGCTGGAAGTTAAGCCGAAGCCGTGCCATTGCATTCCGAAGGTAGTGCCGATGAGTCCATGCCCTATTACCTGATGAAAAAAACTGATAGCGATGTAAGAGATATAAGCGGCGGGAATCATAACTGCCCAGATCAATCCGTGTAAGCGGAGATTGCTTTTGATCTTATCTGACAAACTTTTTTCCATACGATGAGAATATAACAAAATGCTCTCCAATGGCAACCACCCCTTTATCCCCTCCTTAGAAAGGAGGGGAATAAAAGCGATGTCATTGCAAAGATTCAAAGGAATAAGCGAACTGTCGGGGCGAGACCCCAACCAGCACGCTTTATTATCATTCGTTTCGGAAATGGAAAGTGCGGGTTAGGGCTTGCCCTGACCGCACATTAAAAAAATAAGTGCGCTATAAGACTCAAATCACTTTTACTGAAGCACAAATTCCTTGCGGGTTTTGAGTATTAAATCTAATTTCAACAGCAACAATGATGACTTTTTATTTTTAAAAGGAGAACAAAGTGAAGCATTTACAACTATTCTTAATATTTTGCATGACATTACTCTTATTTGCAGGATGCACAAAAACCAATAAAGAAGAATATGTTCCGATCGCATCAGCACCAATGGGAGTAACGCTCTCTGATGCGGTAGATATGATCTCCGAAGACGATATCAGAATGCACATAAAAACACTATCGGCTGACGAGATGGGGGGAAGAGCGCCCGGAACCATAGGCGGAAATATGGCATCGGATTATATAGCATCGCAGTTTGAACAAATGGGTCTTGAGCCCGTGGTTGATGGATCATATTTCCAGACATTCCCTATGGTGGGGTCGGCAGTAGGTGAGGATCGGAAAATGGAATTCAGTAAAAACGGCAAATCAATGAACCTGATCTTAGGCGAGGAATTTGTTCTTTCCACCGGACTGCAAAAACCACTGGTTTCTGTAAATACGGAAGTTATTTATGTTGGATATGGAGTACAGGCGCCGGAGCTGGATTGGGATGATTTTAAAGGCGTTGACGTTAAGGGAAAAGTGCTGTTGGTGCTGGTGAACGACCCGCCGTCTGAAGATCCGAATCACTTCGGCGGAAAAGCCATGACCTACTACGGGCGATGGACATATAAGTATGAAAAAGCCGCTGAGCTGGGTGCGGTAGGCGTGCTGCTGATCCATACTACGCCTTCAGCCACTTATGGCTGGCAGGTTATCGGCGGTAGCAGATCAGACAAAGGATATGCCCTTGGTCTCAATGAAAATTCGCCGCCGCAATTATCAACACGTTCCTGGATATCAGAAGCGGCCGCTAATAAACTTCTTAACTTCGCGGGCTACAATTTAAGTGACCTGCAGGCAGCCGCAGCACGTAGGGATTTTCAACCTGTTCCTCTCGGCGTAACCATGAGTACCACACTGAATACTACAATAAGCTCGGTGGAAACCCGAAATGTGATCGGGCTTATCAGAGGCTCCGATCCCGTGCTTTCGAAGGAAATGATAATCTGGTCAGGACATTACGACCATCTGGGAATCAGGGGAAACGACGAAGATAACATATTTAACGGAGCATGGGATAACGCTTCCGGAGTCTCAACGATAATGGCGTTGGCGAAAGTCGCTGTGGAACTGAAACCGCTTCTGAAACGATCGATACTCGTTATGGCGCTCACTGCTGAGGAATCCGGATTGTTAGGCTCGACATATTATGCTGAAAATCCTGTTTACCATCTCGCTACGGCGAAAGCGCTCTTCAATATTGATGCCGTCAATATATGGGGCGAAACACATGATATGGTACCTCTTGGTTTCAAGCGTTCAACGAT
Source organism: uncultured bacterium (assembly GCA_965369985.1). Classification (GTDB taxonomy): domain Bacteria; phylum Fidelibacterota; class SORT01; order SORT01; family SORT01; genus JACZTG01. The sequence continues at coordinate 11,795 of CBDUTM010000013.1, forward strand.
GGAAGCCATGCTGCAACCTATTGCCGACGAACAGGGGCTTGTACTTGTTGGGGACCAGGATCCCGAAAAAGGAATATTCTTCAGGTCAGATCATTTCCCATTTTCCAAGGCGGGAGTTCCCGCTGTCTCTATAGATTCAGGCAGCGATTATGTTGGTCACGATATGGAATGGAAAGAGGCGAATAAGGACGCCTGGATCGGTGCCAATTATCACCAACCATCTGACGAATACTCGGAAGATTGGGATATGGCGGGAGTTATGCAAATTGCAAAGTTCGTCCTTTCCGCTACTTATGATATTGCGAATTCTGACATTACACCCGAATGGAATGAAGGGCAAGAATTCAAGGCTGTACGTGATAAATCACTTATGGATTATCAAAAATAGTTCGTCAGAGGAATTCAGTTGAATCTCTTTGTGGTCATTCCGGCTTATAATGCCGACAACACGATCGCGCGCGTTATCCACAGGTGCGTTGCTCAACTGCCGAGAGAAAATATTATCGTGGTGGATGACGGGTCGTCGGATAGAACACGGCGGCTGGTGGAACAATCAGGAGCGACGATTATCGTTCATCAGAATAACAGAGGGAAGGG
>CBDUTM010000014.1:0-12225 GCA_965369985.1 uncultured bacterium
GACAGGAGTTAAAGCACTGAGTTTCGCTTTGCTCATATTTTCAATGAAAATTTTCTTTGAATCTGTGTGAACGGCGGATTGATTTATCGTGTTTTTATTTTTCACGAATAGACCGCTTTTGACGTATAGAGCTTTTCCTTCGCTTCTTAGATATAACTTATCCTCCGAAAACCAACGAACATCTTCAAATTTATTAGTCGGAACGCGTATGCCTGATACACTCTTACTGTATACTTCAGCCACCTTTAACATTTGTTTTGATTTATTATTTTCGCGAGATGTCTCTCTGAACAAAAGCCACTTAGAGTCCGGAGACCACCGTTTGATAAATCCTGCGCCTCTGACATCCGATAATTGCCTGAGATCATAACCATCACTCCTGACGATCCATAGTCCCCTATATCCCTTTAGTGTGAGAGCAATGAAATTGCCGTCAGGTGAAACTTCCGGAGCGACAAAAGTCATCCCCTCCTGCTTTATCAAAGTTTTTTGCGCAGATGCCTCACCGCCCCACCCTAATACAACTGAAATGACTATATAAATTATCCACTGATTATTATTGTTCATCAAGATCCTAAATATATTATTGTTTGATTCTACTCATAGAGTAAATAGTTTGACCTTATTGTCATAAATTCGTTTAATTCTTGTTCTTGTCCCGATCGAATATCAACAAGATGTTTTCCTTCATCAACACCATTTTTTAACCGATCTGATCCATAAAGCCTGTTAATAGTACCGCTCCATTTAAATTCGATAGGATAGAGTGTTTTCAGAATCAAAATAAGGCTCTCACCTGTTTTCACCGGTTTAAACAATTCTCTGTTACTGACTCTAAGTCTGACACCACCACAAACCTCATTCTTATATTTAGGATTCGGGACCGATGGCAACATCGCAATTGGCGTAAATTCTACAGCTTCAAATGACACACCTTCCAATCCAAGGCTGTTCATTTTTCTCGCCAATTCCTTCGAATTAACCCAGGGTGCGCCGATGATCTCGAATGGAATTTCTGTTCCACGTCCTTCCGATAAATTGGTCCCTTCGATAAAACAAGGTCCCGGATAAACTGTCGCAGTACTTAAAGTTTTCATTGATGGAGACGGACTAATCCATGCTAAATCAGTTTGGTCAAACCAAAGATCTCTGTTCCATCCTTTCATTGGTACTATTTTTAGGTCAAGCAATTCTGCACCCTTGATCCACCCTTCTCCTTTGAATAGCAGTGCCAGCTCCCCAACCGTCATTCCGTGACGTACAGGCAGCGGATACATACCTACAAAGCTCTCAAAACCAGGTTGTAGTACCGGTCCCTCGACCTTTGATCCTGTAATAGGATTAGGACGATCAAGAACTATAAATTGTTTACCGTTCAGGGCGGCTTCCTCCATGGATAATGCCATCGTGTAAATGTAAGTATAAAATCGCGCACCGACATCCGGTATATCTAACACGAGTACGTCAAGTTTATCGATCATCTCCTTTGTTGGACGTCTTGATTTTCCATATAAACTAAATATCGGTAAACCGGAGATAGCATCTACTCGAGAATTCACACTTTTACCATCAGGTGCCACACCTCTGACACCATGTTCAGGTCCGAACACTGCCAATAGCTGTGCCCCTTCAAATTCAGAAAGCAAATCAACTATATGCTCACCATTGCCCGCTACAGCCGTATGGTTGGTGATTACCCCGACCCGCTTGCCTCGCAGCAATTCAAAATCGCCTTCGGTGAGGACATCTAACCCTGTTTTCACCATTGATATGCCGGACATCCCTTCTGATCCCCTCTTTTCGGCTTCTTCCTTCTGAAATTCGCGAGCGCCATCTCTTTGCGTCACTTCAGTATCATTGCGACTGTGAGAGCAAGTTAATACCATGAATGATATTAGAATCAGATAATATTTTGGTACGGATTTTATTATCATAGTACGATCATTTTTTCAGTCTAAGCTGGTGCAGGCTCATCCCAATTCTTTGAATATACTGAAATAGTGATATCCGACTCAGGAAACAATTTTACGGATTTATACGCTGTTCCTCTCTTTTCATTGACTTCCCGATGATTATTATCGCAATATGGCAGCGTACCGCTGTGTCCGCATGTACAGAATTTATATCCTTTACCCGCTTTCAATTCTATTTTTTTAGCGTTATCAGGTTTTTCCATCTGAGTTCAATTCTCCTTTATTTCTCATTCCATCTTTAAATATTATTATTAACCTACAAGAAATGTGAAAGCTCCTCCAAACGAAATTCCTTTTAAATTATTCGATCCCATCAGATCTTGCTTCAATCCAAATATTATGGCTACTCTATTATTGGGAGTATATTTGATTCCAAGAGTTCCATTAGTCTTCGACGAATTAAAAATAGAGTTTTCGAAGGATATCCACGTAGAGTTTATTTCCACAATTGTTTGAAACTCAGTTGTTAAGAAATATCCTACTCCTAAATCGATTGTGCCGGAGTAATTTACCGATTGTGAATTAATTTCTGTTGAGTACAATGAAATGGTCGCATCGGTATCGATTGAAAGTTTTTCGTTTGGCTCATAAGTAAAAATAAGACCGTTAGTAATTACCTTCATTGATTCTTCAGTTTCAACTATTACCCTATTATCGGATTCAATATCCAGTCCTGATTGAAGCGCAAATGACTTACCATTATTATTCAAAAACAGCCATTTAAATCCGAAATTTAAAGATGAAACATCTTCGGGAACTGCGAGTCCAACTTCAATATTGTGTTTGAAACCGGCTGTAAACCTATATGACAAGCTTGATTCTCTGGTTGTTAAATTAAGATCAAGAGTATTTCCCTCGGCATTCCACAGTTGATTGCTCCAGAAAACATTGAACGACGGCTCGAACTCAAAATCGCCGGCCTTGACAGTAGCGGTAGCGGGCAATACTACCTTGGAATTGGAAATACCACTTACCTGAGCAAAAACGTTCGTTGATGAAAAAATAACTATAATGATATAACTAATTAATATTTTATTCATGAATGATCCGACCTGATTTTATTAATAGTTTCCTAAAGATTGCTTTGAGAAACTTTAATGTCAATTAACAAGTTTAGACAAAGCTTGCTCCCAATAAAAATATTACATATTATTTGCTTTCAAAGCCGGAGACAATGAAGGGACAGGTATGACGAAAAACGATCACCAGCTTTTAAAACCGATCTCCAACGGACCATTCCAAGCCACAAATGTAAATCTATTAAAATCTTCTGATAATCAGAAATTAGATACCAAAAAATCTATGATCCTCTGTCGCTGTGGTCAATCATCCACAAAGCCGTATTGCGACGGAACTCACAAAAAAGTAAACTTCAATGACGAAAAAATTGAAGATCGTACACCGAGATCAGTTGACGTTTATAAAGGGAAAAATATCACGATTAACGACAATCGAGGTATTTGCGCTCACATCGGTCATTGCACTGACGATTTTCCAAGTATTTTCCGAATGAAGACGGAACCATGGATAGATCCGGATGCGGAAGATAAGGATTCTGTGATCAATGCGACCAGAAATTGCCCTTCCGGAGCTCTTAGCTATTCTTTAGATCATGAACTCCACAACTCCGTCGAAAGGGAGCCAGCGATCATAGTCTCAAAAGACGGGCCTTATTTCGTGCAAGGCGGAATCAGTTTTGAAGACCCGAACGGCGACGTGACCGAATCTCCGGAACATTATGCTCTTTGCAGATGTGGCGGGTCAAAAAATAAGCCGTTCTGTGACGGCACGCATTGGTACAATGACTTTAAAAACGATTCTGAATGGGCGAAAGATCAAATCGAAAAAACCTCCAAGTCATCAGATTCAAAACCAAATTTCAAAGAAATTGGCGCCGTGGATGATTTCAATGAGGGTGAAGGAAAACTTGTTGAGATCGATGGCGAAAAAATAGCCGTATTCAATAATAATGACAAATTCAGCGCTATCGCCGATGTTTGTGCCCATCAAGGCGGACCATTAAGTGAAGGAGAATTGAATAACGGTATTGTAACTTGTCCATGGCACGGGCACAAATTTAACGTATCATCAGGAGTTGGAGAGCAGGGTAGCTCGGAGAGTGTGGCTGCTTTTGAAGTAAAAATTGAGGATGGAAAAGTGTTTGTTTCCACTTCACAACTTGAAAAAGCTGACAAATCCGATGAAGATCAGCCACCAGAATCGGACGAATATCTCGGCAAATGGATGCGTAATTTCGATGATTTTGAAACTCGATTTGGTCGATTGCAGGAACTTGCCAAAACAGGTAAAAGTGAAATTACGCCAATGCGAACACAAAAAACGTTTCCCGATTTCGAACAAATCCTGTTTAAAGGCGCACAGCTGTTCCGGCCTCCTCTAAACGAGGACGAGCCGGTAGATATGAAAACTATAATCGGGAAAACCGCGAAACAGCCATTAGAGATAAATATCCCCTTTTATGTATCGCATATGTCATTTGGAGCCCTTTCGAGAGAAGCGAAGATCGCTCTTGCAAAAGGGACAAAATTAGTTGGCACTCTGATGTGTTCCGGTGAAGGCGGAATGCTCCCGGAAGAGCGTCAGGAAGCAGATAAGTACATCTATGAACTCGGAACCGCAATGTTCAGCCACATAGACGATGTGATCAAACAAGCAGATGCGATTGAAATAAAGATCGGTCAAGCTGCCAAACCGGGATTAGGCGGACACCTGCCGAAAGAAAAGATCACGGATGAAATAGCGAAGATCAGAGGAATTTCGCGGGATGAGGATTCGATATCCCCCGGAAGACATGCGGATATTAACACTCCCGAAGACCTGAAGAAGGAAGTAGATCATCTCAGAGAGCTGACCGGAGGTAAACCAATAGGCATTAAATTCTCCAGCGGCCATGTGGAAAAAGATATGGAGATCGCGCTGTCCGCAAACCCTGATTTTATTACTATCGATACACGCGGCGGCGGTACGGGCGCCGGTCCTACATTCGTAAAAGATAATCTTGCAATGCCGGCGATTTTTGCGATCCGGAGGGCACGGAAATATCTTGATTCAATGAAAAGTGAGGTCACTCTCTGCGTTACAGGCGGATTTAGAGATAGCGCAGACATCGCAAAAGCAATAGCTCTTGGAGCAGATGCTGTGGCTCTTGCGACCGCATCAATGATCGCCATTGGATGTCAGCAGTATAGAATTTGCAATACGGGAAACTGTCCTGTAGGGATCGCTACTCAAAATCCGGAATTGAGAGAACGTTTTATAATTGAGGAATCCGTGAAGCGGTTCGTGAATTTATATTCAGGGACTGCGAAGGAAATTGAAACATTCGTTCGGATAAGCGGTCGAAAAAGTATTCACGAATTGAATCTTTCGGACATCTTCACCATTAGCAGAGAAATATCAGAATTCACTGACATTGAACACGCATAAGACGTTTTTCTATTCGTCGAAGAACTGTCCTATTTCGTCTCGCAATCCTAAGTATTCCCAGCGTAACAGCGCAATGGGCACATTGCCGTTTTCCATCAGATAATCATGGAAATGACGAAGGTTAAACTCATCTCCCTGCATTATCTTAGCGTCACTGATAGCTTTGATGATCTGTAATTTTCCTATCTGATATGTGATAGCCTGACCCGGATTATATGCGAAAAACCCGGCTTCTTCAACTGCTGTGTAGTAATCCAGCGGAACGGTTTTTTCGAGATAAGTTCCTGCCTTTTCTATCGAAAAGTTTCCCAATGCCAACTGAATATCTACTTCAACTCGTAACGCACGAAGCCGCATAAACTTATAAATAATCTCTCGTGTGCGAGGACGATCTTTGAATAATCCGAGTTGCAACATCAATTCTTCAACATAAAAACCGATTCCTTCATTTGAGCCGGAGTCAATATAACGGCGGCGGATCGGATCGGGATTGCGCCAGGAAAGCGCCATCTGATAATAGTGCCCCGGAACTCCTTCGTGAATTATTATCGGTCTTGGATCCTGAGCTGACGCCAGGCTAAAAAATGGCAGATCCGGTGACGGCTCTTTTATATACTTGACTGATTCCTCCCCTAAACGTGATTCAGATGTCAGATCATCCACAACACCCATATATGCCAACGGTTTTATATGGTCAGGAATTTTCAGATTTTTATAATGCTGAAGCCAGTTCGGCACCGTCATTATATCTTTTTCTTCAAGGAATTTTCGGATCGCTCGCTCATCCCGGCGTGATTGAAGGATCTGATCTTCACTTGACGCGAATAATTCCGCCGGAGGCAAATGAGCATTCCGCTTCACTTCATATACTTCGAGAGCAACCGATCGATTCCATTCCAATCTCCCCTGTTCCAATAATTCTTCCGGAGTGTACGGAACGACAGCTATCTGTTTTAGAAAATATTCGTACCCTTCCCTTCCGACACTGAAATCGCTGGACATATTTGAATGATTTGCGTTCAGAAAATCGATGTATCTCTCCAAGGCAACGATAGCGCTTTCACCGGACTTAGTCATCTCTTCGTCTAATGAGGGTGGTATAATAACGTTCAATGCTGTGACGGTCTGCTCGATATTTTGGCGCACATCTTCAAGATTTCCTAACGCTATATCAGCGTACTGAGCCACCGGATCATTCAAATTCTCTATGGCATCTTTGATGGTTTTATCGAATGAATCGAACCTAGCAATAATGTTCATTGCCCGCTCCGCTGTCATGGGCGAACTTATCAGGAGCAGTTCATATACAGCGCCTAAAGTTTGCTGAACATAAAAATCCGGATTGCGATTTGGTAGTTTTAAGACGTTGAGTTCCCAATTCACCCGCTCGATAGCCGAATTCATCAGCAGATAATCCACACTATCGGCTCTGTTCCAGGAATCTTTTGACAGTTCCCGAAGTTTGTCGGAGAAAAAACCGTATACTTCACGCTGCTCGTTTAAAGCCTCAGGCGAAAAATCAGGTACCCATTTATCAGGTCGTTCGACCCGTGGTATATCATCACCCGTAGAGGGCTGTGTAATAGCTCGCCACCGGAAAAATTCCTCCGCGATGGATTGCAAGTCGACATTAAGTTGTATTGCCGATTTCTTCTGAGTCTCAATTTTATCTTGAGATCGATCATCCGAGCTACAGCTTAAGAACAGTAATAAAAGTGCAGGAATAAATATATTTTTGGCGGTCACTCTTGATGGAATCATTTGATCCTCCATTAAAACTATTAATTAGTTAAGGTCTAATCAGGTTCGACTTCTAACGGTGTATCTTCTAAATTTGCCCATTCAGTCATTGAGCCGTCATACAATCGTGGAACCGGGTATCCAAGCATTTCGAGCGTGATAGCCATAAACGCTCCCCGGATCGCTGCCTGACAATGTGTGATGATCGTTTTTTCTTTGCTTACTCCTGCTTCATCCAATAATATTCTCATTTCATCTTCTGACCGAAACCGTTGAACACCGCCATTATAACCCGGATCAGTGAGTAAAGTATCCCATTTTAGATGAATTGCTCCCGGCAAATGACCGCACCTTAAATTACCGTCAAAATCTTTTCCGGAATATTCGTCCTCGGACCGTACATCTAATATTTGCACATCCGGGCTATTAAATTTTGTTTTCATCTCTGCTAATGTAATGATTCGATCAGGCTGTGGCATCGGTATAAAATCGGAAATATCTACATGAGCTACCGATGGAACATTTGTAACCGGATAACCCTCTGCGAGCCAACCCTGCCACCCTCCATTTAACACTTTACAGTCGCTGAATCCATAATATCGTAATACCCAGCAGAGCCGAGCGGCAAATTTTGATCCCCATTCGTCATATACAACCAGAGTAGAATTTTGACGGATCCCCAATTTCTTAATCAATTCAAGGATTTCTACTTTATCCGAAACATGAAGTGTCGGGTTGCCATCGGAGTCCATACCTTTCACGTATGAATGCCCGGGACGGCTTATAGCTCCCGGAATATGAGCTCGACCGTAAGAATACTCGTCCCAAGGCGAATCCACGATAATCAATTCAGGATCATCCTTATGCTCCATTAGCCATGAAGGTTCTGTTACGAAATCCTTCATATTATTAGTCATAGGTTATTCTCAACTGTTTTGTTACTTACAATAAATATTATTGACTATTGACCCTTAAGATTAAATCCGATGTTCACAAATAACAAAATCGGTCCATAAAACGTCTCTTCGTTTAGAAATTCTTCTGCTAAAACAAGATCACTATCAGTAATTTTAGCGCTGGATTCAGTAATTTGAGTAAATAACACTATATCGTTTTCAGGAAATTTAAGGGGTACGCTGAAGCCGAAATTAAAAGAAATACCCGAATTCATGATCCAATTATATCCTAAACCAATTCCAATATTGCTTGAAGATTTTGAATTCCATCTCGCATCCAAATCCAGCGCATATTCATTTTCACCGATAAACATGGTATCCGCTTTTCGTATAAACTTCATTGAGTATTCTGTTCTACCGATGAGCATCCATGCTGTGGATAGATAAAATCCGTGCTCAAAGGGACTGTATCGCAACTCAAAACTTTGTATCTTCCCCGTTTTATGATCCAACACGATATTACCGTCTTTTGCAATACCAGTAAAACCCCATTCTTCCCTGAGAGTCAAATCAAGCGATGGATATAGAGCGTAACCTAAATATATCGATGGTTTTATGTGGTACCCAAATATCCAACCCGGTTTCCAACTATTCACCTTAAGATCCTCCACACTGGCATCGGCGATACTGTTGCCCGCGACGCTGATAAATGCGCCTGATAAATTTATTTGAAATTGAGTCGGTCTATCCACCCTGTTTTGCCCTTTTGATGAAATGGGCGATAATATAATCGTAATCAGTAATATTTGAAGGAATCGAATAATCATAGAAGTCTCGTATTTAAGATAAGATTATTATTTATAAAAATCATTCAGTGTTTTCAATCCCGCGATAATTAAAAAATAAATAATACTTGACACTTAAATACTTTAATATTAAAGTATATTTATGCCGACACATTATATTGGAACAGCGAAAGAAAAAAGGGCTCTCAATGCCTGGATCAAATTTACCAGGGCAGCAGATTCCTTTAGCCCCCAAATAAGAGACAGTTATAGAGAATACGGACTAACCGGAAGCCAATTCGGGGTCTTGGATGCTCTGATTCATCTGGGTCCGTTGAACTTGAAAACTGTCAGCGAAAAACTCTTATGCACAGGAGGTAATATTACCACTGTAGTAGATAATCTTGAAAAACGTCACTTTGTGAAACGGATTTACGATAAAAAAGATCGTCGACAAATTAAGATACATTTAACTCCAAAGGGTGAGACTCTTATAAATAAGATAATGCCGAAGCATGTACAAATGATCGTTCAGGAAATGAGCATTCTTTCCACCTCTGAACAGGAGCAATTAGGACGGTTGTGTAAAAAACTGGGTACACTGAATACAAACAAATAAGCAGATAGTTAGGAGAATATAATGTCAAATAAGGAAAAATTAATATTAGTAACAGGCGCCACAGGACGGCAAGGCGGCGCTGTCACCAAAAATTTATTGGAAAAGGGATTTGCTGTTAGGGCAATGACCCGAAATCCGGAAGGTGAAAAAGCACTCGCGTTAAAATCAAACGAAGTTGAGATTGTTAAGGCTGATATGAACGACCCCGATTCACTTACAGCAGCTTTGGATGGTGTATATGGAGTCTTTTCCGTCCAAAATTTCTGGGAAGCGGGAAATGAAGATGAAGTCGCGCAAGGTAAAGCTCTTGCAGATGCTGCCAAGGCAGCAGATGTGAAGCATTTCGTATATTCATCGGTTGCCAGCGCGGATAAAAGCACTGATCTCAGCCATTTCGACAGCAAATTTGAGATCGAGGAGCATATCAGAAGTATCGATTTGCCTCACACGATAGTGCGTCCTGTCTTTTTCATGGAAAACTTTTTTATGATGAAAGAGCAGATCGATAATAACAAGTTCATGAATGCTATTTTACCGGATGTTCCTCTGCAGATGGTAGCAGCAAACGATATTGGAAGATTTGTAGCTTTAGCATTTGAATCTCCTGATAGGTATATAGGAGAGACTATTGATTTAGCGGGTGATTCTGTGACGTATGCGAAAGTTGCCGAACTGTTCTCGAAAGAAATTGGTAAGGATGTGTCTTATACTCCAATTTCTCTTGATGATTTTCGGAATGCAATGGGTGACGAATATGCCAAGATGATCGATTGGTTCAATACAGTCGGTTATGGAGTGAACATAGACGAGCTTGAATCAGCAAACGATATTAAATTGGTCAAGCTTGATGAATGGATCCCCACTTCAGGTTGGTAATATTATTAAGGTAGTAAAAACTAAAAAGGGAAAGCATTGGCTTTCCCTTTTTATATAATTATTATATTAGAAATTCCCGCTATCTACATCTTTTATAAATTTTATCAATCCTTCAAAATATATTTCCTGATCATCATACATCGCCATATGACTTCCATTCGGGCAATGCAAATACCTTCCATTCTGCACTTGACCCGCCATCCATTCCATTTGAGCGGGATCCATTGTGTCATATGCGGCGCCTATAGTGAGTGTGGGAACAGAGATCCCAGGCAGATCCGCTTTCCGATCCCAGTTCAATAATCTACCGGAAGCTCCTAATTCACTGGGACCCTGCATGAGCACATATACACTTGGATTCAGATGATCAAAAGCCCTGTTCACCGGATCGGGCCAATCCTCGGCAGGCATGCGTAAAATGTGTTTTTCATAGTGATGCGGTATGAGCAATTCCATATATCTGGGATTTTCAATGTCGTTGGCAGCTTCCAACTCCTGAATTTCCGCCAAAACGTCTTCATCTATTCCTTTAAAAAGAACCTCTTCAGCATATGTGTTATAATCGGGAATACTCGGCACCATATTGGAAATAATCATACCTTTCAAGTGTTCCTGATATTTCAAAGCATACTCTAAAGCTAATATACCTCCCCAGGAATGCCCCAATAAATAAAAGTTATCTTTCGTTAAGTTCAGCGCTTGCCGAACCTGTTCAACTTCCTCCACATAGCGTTCAGTCGTCCAAAGACTTATGTCATCCGGTTGGTCGCTGTAATGCGCTCCAAGTTGATCATAATAGTAATATTCTATACCCGCTCCCGGGAAATAGCTGTCAAAGGCTTCGAAATACTCGTGTGTAGCCCCAGGTCCACCATGGAGTGTAAGAACTTTAATAGTGGGATTATTACCAATTCGCTTTGTCCACACATTGAAATCGCCTTTTGGTGTGGAGATTTTAATGATTTTGACACCGCCGCTAAGCAGGTCATCTCTACCACTGTTACCAAAATAATTTACAGCTGATTGTGTTTGAAGAGCTGATTGAGTACACGATAATAAAATCACACTGACGGTGAGCAATAAGAGAGCAAATCTTGGAGTTGAATTAAATATATTCTTAATCTTTTTATGGATCATCTGGTTCTCCTGTTGTTTAATCGGAGCCTTCAAAGCCTAATGACAAAGAATTTATACAATACCTGAGACCTGTCGGTTCAGGTCCATCTTCAAAAACATGCCCCAGGTGCGCTCCGCAATTATCACAAATAACTTCTGTGCGTTTCATACCCAATGTGGAATCCGTTTGTTCACGGACATTTTCTTCGTTTATCGGCTGCCAGAAACTTGGCCAGCCGGAGCCCGAACTGTATTTTTCTTCGGAGCTGAATAGTTCGTTGTCGCAGGAGGCGCATTTATACACACCTTTTCCCTTGTGATCATTATACTCTCCGCTAAAAGCCTGTTCGGTGCCTCCCTTCCGCATAACCTCATATTGATCGGGAGATAAGCTGGATTTCCATTCTGCATCAGATTTTTCTAACACTGTCCCTCTATTCTTTTGGTAGATTTTGATCGAGATATTGAACTACATCACTCTCCGGTAAAGCGCCGACAAACTCGCTGGATATCTCTCCTTTATAGAACATCTTCACATTGGGAATACTTCTGATAGCATATTTCATCGCTATATCAGGTTGCAATTCAGTGTTAACTTTGACTAATATCCAATCCTCTCCCGCTTCCTCGGCAAGTTTTTCGAGAGTAGGGCTCAGCATATGACAAGGACCGCACCATTCAGCCCAAAAATCCACTAAAATAGGTGAATGTTCGCTTGATTCAATAACATCTTTCTGAAAATCTATCGGTTCTAATTTAAGATACATTCTACT
>CBDUTM010000015.1:0-12222 GCA_965369985.1 uncultured bacterium
GCGGAATCGGCTGTTGATAAATTAGTGGTCATCAGACTGAAATAATTTTATTGTAATTCTGCTTCTCGTTCCTTAATGTGTAATAGAACTTCCTAATCAAATATCTGGGAGAGAGATTGTACCGTTCAATTATCGTTTTATTACTTGGTGTTTTTCTGGCAGGATGCGGCGGAGAGAAGGAAAAAGAAGCTGCCGTTAAGGTCCAGACTACAGACAGTCAGGTTATCGTTCAGGACACACCGGCAGAGAAAGCCATCGCAGAAGCTACGAAGCCTGTCGCCGTCAGCGCGCCCACCAAAAAGAAAATAGGCAGATACACTGTCCAAATAGGCGCGTTCCGCTCTGAACAGAGGGCGATAGAGGCGAGGACGAAGTACAATTCCATGGGTTATGACGCTTATATGGAAAGGACAACGGTAGGCGGCAAAGATCGGGCGTGGTTCAGAGTGCGGATCGGACACTTTCAGCGGATCAGCGAAGCGGAGAAGGTATCCAGGGAGTTAAACGCTAAAGGTGGCGTCAAAACGTGGGTGGATAAGATAAGCGGATAGTTTTTTCTTCTTTTCTTCTTGACAAATCAGCTCAATTTATGTATACTTTTCGTTGTTCAGAAACGGAGAATTTAAGATGTCCAGAGTTTGTGCTATATGTGGTAAAGGTCCCCAATACGGGAACAAGGTGAGTCATGCTCACAATACAAGCAGGCGGAGATGGCTACCGAACCTTCAGAAGGTGAAGGCGAATATTAACGGTACGGTAAAAAGGATTCGCGTTTGCACTACTTGTCTTAAGCAGGGGAAGGTGTTGAAAGCGGCGTAATTTTATTGCTAATATTGATTTTGAAAGAGCAGCTTCGGCTGTTCTTTTTTGTTTTTAGTGAAAAAGAGTTGGTCAACTTATATACTTGATTATATCTCCGCTGGATTCTCCCGGAGGGACTCCTTCGGAGGATTCCCCGACTCTCTGCAAGTTTTCCATGTTAATATACATTAGAGCGAACTTGATAAGGGTTATTAAATTAATTATACTAAATTCAGAGATGGAAATAATATCAATAGAATGCGTCCACGACAGTGAGTTGACAGAAGGAGCCACAAATGTCTTTTGATTATCAGCCGGTTCTAAAGAGCGACCTCGTCGAAATCAGGCCGCTTAGTTCAAAAGACTTTGATCAGCTCTACGCCGTCGCTGCTGATCCTCTTATTTGGGAACAACATCCAGACAAGGATCGCCATGAAGAAGAGGGCTTCCAAGTATTTTTTGCCGAGGCCTTGGCGTCCGGTGGTGCTTTGATCGCCATTGATACCAGAACTCAACGGGTGATCGGTTCATCGCGTTTCCATGGGTATGATAAGGATATAAGTGAGGTTGAGATCGGCTGGACATTCTTGGCCAGATCCCACTGGGGCGGCAAGTACAATGGCGAGATGAAGCAGCTCATGTTGCAGCATGCCTTCCTATTCGTGAACAGCGTCGTCTTTCTAATTGGTCCACAGAACATGCGCTCGCAGCGGGCGCTGGAAAAAATTGGCGGCGTCCGCATGGGATCGAGACCTGACGGGGACGGCCGAGAAAGCTATGTCTACCAAATTACCGCGTCAACTTTTGCAAAACCTGCCTAAGCAGGGGAAGGTGTTGAAAGCGGCGTAACCCTAGCGCTATTAATGATTTTGAAAGAGCAGCTTCGGCTGTTCTTTTTTGTTTTTAGGAGAACCACTCCTTTATCCTCTCCTTAGAAAAGAGGGGAATACCCCAAACAAAAAACCCGCCGTAAGGCGGGTTCTTTGTTTTTCTCTCAGGGTGACGACCTGATCGTACTACATACTTGCTATATTCGTCTGCTTCCGTAGGAATGCCGGAACTTCGATGTCGTCAACCGGAAGCGCGGTTTCCTCAGTGGTTGAAACGGGGCTAAGCAATGGACGCTTGTCGCCGTTCATCCGCTGTACAGCAGGTTTTTCCAACTCTTCAAGATCATCTTTGTAGAATCCGAAATCCTTCTCCTCAACCTGTTTGGCAGAGCTTGGATTCTTATGGAAACCTGTAGCGATGACCGTAACTCTTATTTCGTCCTGGAGTTTAGGATCAATTACCGCGCCGAAGATGATATTCGCATCTTCACCGGCTTCCTGATAGATGATGGAGGAGGCTTCTTCCACATCATAAAGGGAGAGGTTTTCTCCGCCTGTGATGTTTATAAGAACTCCCAGCGCTCCGGATATGTCCGTATCCTCGAGCAGTGGACTGTTTATCGCTTGTTGCGCCGCGATAACTGCTCTTTCTTCGCCTTCAGCGGTTCCCGTTCCGAGAACTGCATCGCCCATATCTGCCATTACCGTCCGTACATCCGCGAAATCAAGATTAATGATTCCGTGATATGTTATTAGGTCGGAGATACCTTTTGTGGACTGATAAAGAAGCGTGTCCGCTACCTGAAACGCGTTCAGTACGGAAGTGTCTCTATCCACGATGGAGAGGAGGCGTTGATTAGGAATTACGATGATTGTGTCAACGTTAGTCCTGAGTTCTTCGATGCCTGCATCTGCCCTTCGGGTGCGTTTCGGCGCTTCAAAAACGAACGGTTTTGTTACTATACCGACCGTTAAAGCTCCCAGGTCTTTCGCGATCTCCGCTACTATAGGAGCCGCTCCCGTACCTGTTCCACCGCCCATACCTGCAGTTACGAATACCATATCCGTATCCGCTAACGCCTTGGCAACGGTGTCCCTGTCTTCTTCTATCGCTTTTCGTCCTATTTCCACGTTTGCTCCTGCGCCCAACCCTTTAGTGAGTCCCTGACCTATCTGTATCTTGGTCTTAGCCTCGCTGTGGTCCAGCGCTTGAGCATCAGTATTGATGGCGATAAAATCCACGCCTTCCAATCCTGATCGGATCATGCGGTTAAGGGCGCTTCCGCCGCCGCCGCCGACTCCAACTACCTTCATTTTAGCTCTCTGTTCGAGTACTTCCGTGAATTCAAACAGCATAATTTCCTCCTGCTTTGTGTTTTGTTTTTTTAACATTTTTCATACAAAAAAATTCGTTACGTGATCAACGATCTTTTCCATCGCTCTCTTGAAATTCGGTTTATCATTGTCTATATATGTTTCTAATTCGCCTTCGGGGCTTACTGCGTAGCTGATCAAACCCAAAGCCGTTGAATACATCGGTTCGGATACCAGGTCAACCAATCCTTTGGTCGGCTGTGGTATTCCTATTTTTACCTGTTGCTCGAAGATGTCTTCGGCGATGTCTCTCATCCCTTCCAAGAGCGCTCCGCCGCCTGTGACGACAACTCCGCCTGCAAGCATATCGTACCTGTTGAACTTCTGCATCTCCAGTTTCGCCATCTGCAAGATCTCTTCGACTCTCGGCTCCACATATGAAGCGAGAAGCATCTTGGATATCTCTCTGGGAGGTCTTCCGCCGATACTTTTCAGCTTGAAATATTCATCTTTGCCGACCAGCGATTGTTTCGCGCAACCGTAAGTGCATTTGATCTCTTCGGCATGGTCTCTCGGGGTTCTCAGCATATACGCGATGTCATTGGTGATATTTTCTCCGCCAAGCCCCACCACGGCAGTGTGCCTCACGGCTCCTTTAAAGAAAACCGCCACGTCAGTTGTGCCGCCGCCGAAGTCGATGAGTGTCACGCCGTACTCTTTTTCCTCTTCGTCTAACACCGCATAGCTGCTGGCGAGAGGTTCAAGGATAAGGTTGTTCACATTTATCTCCGACCTGTTCACCGCCTTGACTATATTCTTCGCGGATGTGACGGAGCAGGTGACGACGTGTACTTTCGATTCGAGTTTCATTCCCGTAATGCCGATGGGGGATTTAATTCCGAACTGATCATCAACAGCATATTCCTGAGGAAGGACGTGGAGTATTTCCCTGTCCAATCCCGTCATAACAGGAGTTGTTGCTTCGTTCACCCTTTCGATATCGTCTTCGGTTATCTCACCGTGCGTGATACCGCGTTTAGACTCGGATTTGGATACAGCAACAATAGCGTCGCTGTTCATACTCCGGATATGGCTCCCGCCGATACCGATATAAGCGCCGTTAATGTTCACGCCCGCCATTCGTTCGGCTTCCTGCACGGCTCGCTTGATGGACTGCACCGTCTTCTCAAGGTTCACCACAACTCCGCGGGTGAGCCCGAGGGAAGGCACCTTGCCAACGCCGAGAATGTTTATTTCACCTGACTCTTCATGCTCGGCAATGATAGTGCAAATTTTCGTTGTTCCTATATCAATGCCTGCGACTATTGAATCGTTCATTTTCATTACTCCCTATTTCAAGAGCGTTCTTTAACTATTACCTGATTTTCAAAACGTAAATCCACGTATTGATATTCTGACAATCCTTCTCCCAGCTTCAGTGTGGAAAGCAGTGAGCGAATTCTATTTATTTTGTTTTCATATCCTGATCTTCCGAGAAATATTTTCGTGCCTTTATGAGTGCCGATAAGGCTGACATCGCCCCGGGGACTGATATTTATCTCAGAAATCGAGTTATACAGAGAGAACGGTTCGGCGTTGAGCAGCAGCGCAACGTCAAGAGCTTTGCCGAATCGCATATCGTCAACCTTGTTTCCCAAATACGGCAGAGTAAGTTCTTCAATTCCCGTTATTATGGGTAGATCAAAATTCTTATGGGAGCGGGAGGGAAGCAGATGTCCCGATTTATCGGCGGCATAAAATCTTCCCTGCAAAATGAGAACAAACGGCTTACGCTCCATCACCCGCATCGCTACTGTATGAGGAAGATCGCGCGAAATCAATACTCTTTCGATGAACGGATTCGCGGTTATCCGTTCTGCCGCCCTTTGGACGTCAATATCAAGCAAGTTCTCGCCGAACTTCAATCCGGAAAGCCGGAATAGCTCTTCGGATGAAACGGTTTCGTTGCCGACTATCTTCAGCTCGTCAAAATTGAATACATTAAATGCATCCGCATAACTGACTACTGACATCGTCAACAAGATCAGCAGACTCAATACCGAACCGAGATAAGTTCCTCGGATAATTTGAGGTAATATTTCTTGTAATTTATCTTTCATTATATAAACCAATCATCATAACCCACCATTTTTAGTTCGAGCTCAAGCTCGACGTTGAATTTGTCCATTACTGTCTTACGAGCGAGAGCGACGAGGTGAATAACATCCTCCGCCCGCGCATTACCCATATTCACGATGAAATTGCCGTGTTTCTCGGAGATCATCGCTCCGCCGGCTTTTGTTCCTTTCAGTCCGGCATCCTCAATAAGCTTGCCGGCAGAATCGCCCTCAGGCGGATTCTTGAAGATGCTCCCCGTCGATGGGACCGAGACCGGCTGCTTCTCGTTCCGCGACTTAATGATCTTTTGCGATTCTCCATATATTTCCGAAGAGTCTTCCACTTTTTCCAATTCAAATTCCGCTTCAAGAATGAGGGAGCCTTCAGGCAGGTTTGATTCCCTGTATTCGAATTGAAGGTCAATGGCCCGGAGATCGGTAAATTCACCATCCTCAAGCAGAAGAGTGAGTGATTTGAGTTTCTGAGATATCTCCGAGCCAAAAGCGCCGGCGTTCATATATAATGCTCCGCCCAATGAGCCGGGTATTCCGGCTAGTTTTTCCACTCCGGCGAGGTTGTTCTGCCGGCAGGTAGAAACGAATTTTGCGAGACTGATCCCCGTTTGAGCGGTCACCAGGTTTCCCACGACGTTTATGGAAGAGAATCCTGCTTTCAGGTCTATGACCATGGCATTGATCCCTTTATCGTGAACAAGAATGTTGCTTCCGCCACCCATATTGAATCGTGGAATCTCATGATCGCGGGAAAATTCGATCAGAATTTCGAGGTCGTCTCTGTTCTTCGGCAGAGCATAGAGGTATGCAGGTCCGCCGATCTTATATGTTGTATGATTCGACATCAATTCGTTACGTCTCAGCTCTCCGCTTATCGAATTCTCCAATAGTTCGAAGTCTAAGTCAGTCAGCGATTGCATTTATATCCTTCTGTTCTAATTTGCTTATCACGTCTTCACCGGCTTTGAAAATATCGCCTGCGCCGATGGTGATTATCATATCATTATCCCGCGCGGTTTCTAATAGGAAATCGGCGATATTATCCATATCGGGGATATAATGAACGTTCTTATGACCCGCTTTTTTCGCTGCCTCTGCGATCAACTCACCGGAAATTCCTTCAATAGGAGCCTCCCGTGCTGCGTAAATGTCCGTCACTACCAATATGTCCGCATGGGTGAACGATTCGCCGAATTCGTCAGCAAAGTCCCTTGTTCGTGAGTACAGATGCGGTTGGAATACCGCTATGATCCTGCGATCCCAGCCCGTTTTTGCGGCGGAGAGCGAACTCTTCACCTCGGTGGGGTGATGCGCATAGTCATCAACTATCATAATGCCGGATATTCTTCTCTTGATCTCGAATCGGCGTCTGATCCCTTCGAATTCGCTTAACGTTTTAGCGATCACATCAAAAGAGAGATCGAGTTCTAATGCGAGAGCGACCACAGCCAAAGAATTTTTCACGTTATGCTCACCCGGCATATGGAGATTGATCTCGCCCATTTCAGTTCCTTCGTTCACGAGGGTATAAATACTTTCACCAGATTTGTGTGAGATATTGATAGCCCTGACTTCCGCTTCCTCGGAAAGCCCGTAAGTGATTATCCTTTTTTTCAGATCAGGAAGTATTTCTTTTAGATGCGGCTCGTCTATGCAGGCGATCACCGCTCCATAGAACGGTACCCTCGATGCGAATGTGAGATACGTATTCTTTATATCGTCCAGATCTTTATATATGTCGAGATGTTCCGCTTCAATATTCGTGATGATGGCGATAGTGGGGGAGAGAGTGAGGAACGAACGGTCAAACTCGTCCGCTTCCGCAACGATGTAATCTCCGTCTCCGAGACGGGCATTGGTGGCGAGACTCCGCACGACCCCGCCGACTATAATAGTGGGATCAAGACCTCCTTCAGTGAGGACCGCGCCCGCAATCGAAGTTGTTGTAGTTTTTCCGTGTGTACCGGCAACTGCGATAGCGTAAGGTTTCAGTCGTACAAGTTCGGCGAGCATTTCCGCCCGACGAATAACAGGGATACCTTTTTCAATGGCGGCTTGCAGTTCGGGATTATCGTCCTGCACCGCCGACGAGCGAACCACTACGTCAGCCTCTCCCAAATTCTCGGATGCGTGACCGATCTGAATCTGCCCGCCCATATCGCGGAGATTCTGAGTTATATCCGTCTCCGTCAAGTCTGAGCCTGACACCTCGTAACCTTGATTCAGAAGCAATTCTGCCAGTCCGCTCATTCCGATACCGCCGATGCCCACAAAATGCAAATGTTTCGTATGTCCCAGTCTAACCATCAATTTTCGCTGTTCTCCATTATACCTAAAAGTGATTTTACTATCTTCATAGCCGAATCTTCATACGCCAGGGATCTTGCCGCCTTGGACATTTCCTCCAATTTCCATTGGTCAAAAAGAAGTCCGAAAACTGTTTCCTCAAGTTCGCCTGAAGAGAGTTTATCCTGACTGATAACCTTAGCGGCTCCCGCATCTTCAAAGATCATTGCATTATAATCCTGATGCTTTTCGGCGGCATGAGGCAAGGGGATGAGGATCGAAGGGAGCCCGACAGCGGCGAGTTCTGCAAGCGTCAACGCGCCGGCTCTGCAGATGGCTATATCGGCGGATGAATATGCCCCTGCCATATCAGTAAGGAACGGCAATATTCGTACGTTATCCATTTCCCCAACGCTGTTGATGATCATCTGATGGTCCAGCGTTCCTGTCTGCCAGAGCAGTTGTATCTCTCTTCGGCTTGCGTATTGATCAAGATTTTTGAGAATATGCATATTTATCGGATGCGAACCCTGACTCCCGCCGAATATTAGGATCGTTTGTTTCCCCGGGACGAGCCCGTAAGATTTCGAAGTGAGAGACTCTGCACGCCGAAGAAGATCTCCTCTGACCGGATTTCCGCTAAATTTAACCTTCATATCTTTTTTTTTTAAGTAGTTTAAACATTCCTCTATGCCTAAATGAACCTCGGTGACGTGTCCCGCTAATAATCGTGTCGTGATTCCGGGATATGAATTCTGCTCGTGGATCAAAGTCGGGATCCCCATCAGCGTTGCCGCAAAAAGGGGAGGACCCGAAACGAATCCGCCTGTGCCTACAACGGCATCGGGCTTGTGTCGCGACAGGAGCCAGAACGATCTCAACGTGGCGATCACAAATTCAAACGGCACGAGAATGTTTTTCAGCAATGTCAAAAACAGATTGCCCTCTCTTGATATTCCCGATATCCTGATAGGGAGAAATTTGAAATCGCTGTCCGGGATAATTTTGCCCTCAATTCCTTTTTTTGTTCCGATGAAAATAATTTCAGCAGATTTTCTCACCTGTTTAAGTTTTTCGGCGATAGCCAGCGCAGGGAAGAGATGTCCTCCTGTTCCACCACCTGCGAAAATGACTTTAACCGGTTTCATTTTAACGAGAACTCCTTTTATATCTTTTCCGTTTGGGAGTGCCTTTCGACGAAGATATATTCAGCAATATTCCTGTGGCTCCAAGCGTATAGAGGACATTCGAGCCGCCGTAGCTGACCAGCGGTATCGGCAGTCCTGTCACAGGAAGCAAACCTGAAACAACAGCCGCATTCACCACCGCATAAAGAAATATTGATGTTGAAAGTCCCACTGTCAGGTAAACTCCGAATTTATCATTGGCGCCGCGGGCAATTTTGAGTGACCGAAAATAGAAAACTAAAAACATCGTTGAAATTATTAGTACACCGATAAAGCCCATTTCTTCGCCGATGATAGCAAGTATAAAATCCGTGTGGGGAGTCGGCAGGAAGAGGTTTTTGCCAACACTTTCTCCGAGTCCCAATCCCAATAGACCGCCGCCGCCGAGACTCATAAATGACTGCTGCATCTGATAACCCGCTCCCGAAATATCTCCGCCTTCGATGAATGATCTTATTCGCTGGATCTGATAGCCGGAGTTGAAAAGAGAGAGGATCATTATCAATCCACCGATGGAACCAACGGCGAACAGATGGCTGATTTTCGCGTTCCCAACGAAAAGCATTATGAAAGCAACCGCGATCAACATTGCGGTAGTGCTGAAATCAGGTTGAATCAGCACAAGCCCCGAGGCGATCCCTAAAATAATTATTGTGGGGAGAAGCCCGTCGGTGAACATTCCGATCCGTTTTTCGTTCTTCTCAAGGTAGTACGCGAGGTAAGTTATGAGAGCAAATTTCATCAGTTCAGAAGTTTGAAGGCTGATCCCGCCGATATAGATCCAGCGGGCGGTGGGACCTGTTCCCCAGATACGATGGTAAATATATCCTAAAGCCAAGACGATGACAGTCGCCGCGAGAAGGGGAATTGCGATCTTCTTATAAAGCCGATAGTCGATTCTCATGGTCAGCGCCATAAGAGTAAAGCCGATGAGGAGCCGCACAAAGTGACCCTTAAGATAGATAGCACTATCGCCCATCTCCCGTCCTATTGCCGAACTGGCACTGTAAAGCATAACCATTCCGATCCCGGCGATGAGGATGACGATAAAGAGAAGGTTTTTATCGTAGTCACTACCACGAATGTTGAAGTATGCAGCGGGTGAAGTCATACTTTTTCTCCAAGCGCGTTCACTTCCTTCGTGAACAGTTCGCCTCGTTCTTCGTAGTTTGTGAACATATCAAAACTTGCGCATCCGGGCGAAAGCAAAACAACATCACCCGCGCTTGATAGATGCTGGGCAGACGCGACGGCTTCCATCATAGTGTGCGCATAGTGTTGATCTCCGACTGATGAAAATGACTTACCGATCTTTTCCGTCGCTTCTCCGATGAGGATCAGTGATTTCACCTTCTTTGATGCAAGCTCGTTTATTGATTCAAAATCGGAGCCTTTATCTCTGCCGCCTGCTATCAATATTATAGGTTCATCGAAAGCGTTCAGAGCCACCGTCATTGAATCAACATTAGTGGATTTCGAGTCATTAACATAACTGACTTCGTTTAAAACACGCACAGTTTCGAGTCTGTGCTGCACTCCGGGAAAGGCAAGGAGGGCGCTGCCAGACCTGATAATGGAAGCGCCCCCTGTTGTGGCGAGTAAAAAGCTTGCCGCGACGTTTGCCACATTATGGATACCGCGCAGCTTAAGTTTATTTACGTTTAATATCGTTTCGTCAAAAGAGTCATATTTCAAGCGGAGATCGGAACCTTCGAGCCAACAGCCGCTGTCGTGCTCGGTTTTAACCGAAAAGGAGATGTTTTTGGTGGAGGACTTGGAGGCGATCCGTGTGGATTCCGGGTCGTCACTGTTATATATGAAACTATTTTCAGAGGTCATATTCTCCACGATCCGCTCTTTAGCGTTCACGTAGCTTTTATAATCCGTATGCCAGTCAAGATGGTCGGGAGTGACGTTCAGCACCGTGGCAGCACGCGGATGGAATGTATCTATCCATCTGAGCTGAAAACTGCTGACTTCGAGGATATATACCGTATTGTCCGTGTCCCCGTCTCCGATTAGAGAGGAGAACGGCATTCCGATATTTCCGCCTACACGCACATCATCAAATGACTGTTTCATCATCTCGCCCAACAAGGCTGTGCAGGTGGTCTTGCCGTTGGAGCCCGTGATGGCGGCGATCTTCCCATCGGTAAACCAGCTTGCGCATTCGATCTCGCTGTAGATCGGCAATTCGGCTTCGACCGCCTGTCCGATAATATCGGCGATCTCAGGCACTCCGGGACTCGTTATGATGAAGTCCGCGTCCAAAGCGTGTTCGGTGTGTCCGCCGGTCTCGTAATTAATACTCATAGCAGCCAACTCGGCTGTGGCAGCGGCAAGCAACTCGGAATTGCCGCTGTCACTGACAAAAATTTTGGCTCCCGCATCGGAGAGAAGGCGGACGACGGCAAGTCCGCTCTTAGCCATGCCGAGCACCGTGATTTTCTTATTTGATAGATCATCTTTCATTTATATTTGTTTGGTTCTTCCTCATCTGATCTTGAATGTGCTTAAGCTCATGATCGCCAGCAGTATGCCGATTATCCAAAACCGTACTACTACTTTTGATTCCGCCCATCCTTTGAGCTCGTAATGATGATGGATCGGCGCCATCTTAAAGTATCGTCTTCCTTCGCCGTGTTTTTTTCTCGTATAACGGAAATACAAAACCTGAATTATGACGGAGAGTGTCTCCATTACAAAAACGCCTCCGACTAAAATGAGCAGGATCTCTTTTTTAATGAGAATAGCCGAAACGCCCAGTGCTCCGCCAAGCGCTAACGCTCCTGTGTCGCCCATAAAAACCTGTGCCGGTCGTGTGTTAAACCAGAGAAATCCCAAAGTTGCTCCGACCATTGACGAGAGGAAAACAGCCATTTCACCAGAGCCCGCAAGATAATCAATAAAGAGGTAATTAGAAATGATCGAGTTTCCGGTGGCGTACGCCATGACCGTAAATGCAAGCGCTGCGATGCACATAAGCCCCGTGGCGAGTCCGTCCAGTCCGTCCGTGATATTCACGGAATTGGATGTGGCAGTTATAACAAGAATAACCATAGGAATATAGAAATAGCCGTAATCGATCTGATAATCCTTAAAGAACGGAAGATAGCTGGTGGTGCCCACAGCTTCCCACGCAGGGGAGAAGTAAACGACACCGCCGATTATCAATCCAAGCGAAATTTGTCCGATAAGTTTATATCGAGCGATCAGACCTTTCGGGTGATTCTTCACGGATTTGAGGTAATCATCGAACCATCCTACAATTCCCATCCAGACTGTTGCAAAGAGGGCAAGCTGAACATATCGGTTCAGAAGATTCGCCCACAACAATGTGGGTAGAACTATAGCGGCGATGATCAGCAGCCCGCCCATGGTCGGCGTTCCCTTCTTTTTAAGATGGGATTTAGGACCATCGCTCCGTATCTCTTCTCCGATACGATACTTTTTGAGGAGCCGTATTATCATCGGACCGAGTATGAAACTTATCAGCAAAGCAGTGATGGCGGACCCGGCGCTCCGGAACGTGATATATTGAAAGACATTGAACCCCGATACGTAAGAACGAAGTGGATAAAGTAAATGGAACAGCATCAGTTCACCTCACTTTTTATAAATTCGATAACATCTTCCATCGCCATTCCGCGGGAACCTTTAACGAGGATCAGG
>CBDUTM010000016.1:0-11894 GCA_965369985.1 uncultured bacterium
TTGGCAATCACGCGATCGTATTAGAATAAGAGTGAGCGAAGGGACTATGCCGAGAGTTTCTGACACTTCTTATGTAGTATTCAAGTTGCCTCAGGACCAAATTGACCTTATAACTAATTGGGCTGATTAGAGTTACTTTTTTGTTCTGTGTAGCTGATATTATATACAGATACCTTTTATTTTACCGCTAAATAATAACTTGCGAGGAATTATAATTTATGAATAAAGGAATGCCGGCAAAATCATTGAGTTCAGCTGCATTCGCGCCTAAAGAAGGAGAAGTATACGAGCCTTATGTAGCGCCAAATGAGAATCTTGCTGAATTTACTCTGAAAGCAATAATACTTGGAGCGGTGTTCGGAATTATCTTCGGTGCTGCCAATGCATATCTTGGATTAAAAGTAGGGCTTACAGTATCCACATCAGTTCCAATAGCTGTTATGACAGTAGGCTTTTTTCGTATGTTTAGGCCGATCCTCGGAAAAACGACTATTTTAGAACATAATATTTCTCAAACTGTAGGCTCTGCAAGTTCGAGTCTCGCCAGTGGAATTATTTTTACTTTGCCGGCTCTTTTCTTATGGGGCCTTGATCCAACGATTTTCACTATGGCGCTCATCGGATTTTTAGGCGGGCTTCTCGGGATCTTATTTATGATTCCTCTCAGAAAATTTCTAATCGTGAAGGAACACGGAAAGCTCCCCTACCCTGAAGGGACCGCATGTGCGGAAGTACTTGTTGCCAGTGAAATTGGCGGGTCTCATGCAAAAACGGTATTTACAGGATTAGGCATCGGAGCTGTTTATACAGGATTGATGTCTTTCGGCAAGTTCTGGAGTAATGAAGCAAGCTGGTCAATTCCCGGTCTTCCGAAGGGTCGAGTAGGATTTGAACTGCTGCCCGCCCTTCTCGGTGTTGGCTATATTCTTGGATATAGAGTATCGGCGATGATGGTTTCCGGAAGTCTAATATCGTGGGTAATTCTAATACCACTGATAGCATATTTCGGAGATAGTTTGGATTCTCCAATTGCGCCGGAACCTGTGAAACTTATTTCTGAAATGTCCACAAGCCAAATTTGGTCCCGATATGTTCGTTATATCGGCGCAGGCGCTGTAGCTGCAGGCGGAATAATCTCTCTTACAAGGGCGCTTCCTACTATTGCTAAATCATTTAAGGTGGGTTTAGCTCAGCTGAAAAAACGTGTAGGAATAGCCGTAGATTTAGAAAAACGAACTGAAAAAGACCTCAATATGACTTACGTCTTCGGAGGCGCGATTCTCATAACCATTATAATTGCTTTATCTCCCGATATTATCACTACCTCGAATTCACTGATGTTTCGAGCGATAGGAGCCATTTTAATGGTGGTGTTCGCATTTTTTTTCGTCACCGTCTCTTCCCGGATCGTGGGGCTGGTAGGTGTAACGAGCAATCCTACTTCGGGAATGACTATCGCCACGCTCCTGCTTGTCAGCTCAATTTTTGTACTTCTCGGTTGGACGGACAATATGGGAAAAGCAGCCGCGATAACCGTCGGAGCAGTTGTTGCGGTAGCTGCATCAATTGCGGGCGATACTTCCCAAGATCTTAAAACCGGATATCTGCTTGGCGCTACGCCATACAGACAGCAGATCGGAGAAATGATCGGCGCAGCAACAGCCGCAATATTTGTGGCAATGACAGTGGTAGCGTTAAGTGAAGTTTATGGTTTCGGTTCTACAGAGCTACCCGCTCCGCAGGCAACTCTAATGAAAGTAGTTATCGAAGGTGTCCTTTCATCAAATATCCCATGGATACTCGTCTTAACCGGTGTGGCATTTGCAGTAGTCGCGGAGATTTTGTCTATTCCGGCGCTACCGCTTGCAGTCGGAATATATCTTCCGATCACAACGATGACGCCGTTATTCCTCGGTGGATTAATCAGACAATATGTAGAGAAAAAATCCGGCAAGGACGAAAATTTACTTAAATACAGGAGAGAACGTGGTATCCTCCTTGGCTCAGGATATGTAGCAGGCGATGGAATAACCGGAGTTCTTATCGCGTTTTACGCTCTTTATGTGGGCAAAAAACCGGCATGGAATTTTCATGAATGGATGGGAAGTATGGAATCAATAATATCATTTTGTATATTCTTAGGTCTCGCCTACTATTTATTCCGTACAGCGATGAAAAAGCCTGAAGATGAATCTGCAAATCACTACAACGCATAATTAATATCCTTGACTCAGTCCGGTCATAGAGGATAGCTTATACCTGGTGATTCAATCGATCACTAAAGGGAATATATTTTTTGAAATCGAAACCTTTAAAATATAGCCAACTACGAAATTTTGTAGATCCAAAATCTTTTAAGTTTAAAACCACAAAAGAAGTAAAGCCACTTTCGGGCGTTATTGGACAGGAACGGGCTGTCAAATCAATCGAATTCGGACTTGGAATGAAAGGACACGGTTATAATATTTTTGTTACCGGTCTGTCCGGCACAGGAAAATCAACTATAGTAAAACAGCTTCTGCATAAGCTCGCTTTAAAAGACAAGAGTCCTGACGATTGGATATTTGTTTACAACTTTGCAGAGCCGGACCACCCCCGCTCTCTCAGTTTGCCTCCCGGAAAGGGGTGTGTTTTCGAAAAAGATATGTCCCGTTTTATTAATTCACTAAAAATTGAGCTTCCAAAATCTTTTAGCGATAAAGCGTACGAAGATAAGCGAGAACATCTCAATGAAGAATTTAACAAAAAGCGAAGCGGCGCTCTGCGACGTCTGGAAAATTTTGCCAAACGCCGTCAAATCGTGATTCAAAACGCCACCGTCGGATATAATACGATTCCGATAGTAGATAACCGTGAGATGACTCCTGATGAATATGATGCGCTGAAAGATAGTGTCAAAAAAAGGATCGACAAAAAAATTGATGAAGTGCATGGTAAGATCTCTTCTTCGGTAAAAGAGATAACCAGGTACGAAAACAGATTACAGGAACAATTGGATACCCTCGATAAAGATGTGGCAGAATTTACTATTGACAGAAAAATTGATCCCTTAACGCAAAAATACGATTTTTCCGATTCTGTAACCAAACATTTGAAAAACGTTAAAAGTGATATAATATCTAATCTTGGAGATTTTATTCCAACAAGTGAAGAAAAAGGAAGTTTGCTCGGGTTACAGATTCCTCAATCAAAACCCAGTTTCATTCGGTATAGCGTTAATGTTGTAGTTTCAAATATTGACAATAAATGTGCTCCTGTAATAATAGAAACAAATCCGACTTTCCAGAATCTGTTCGGCAGAATCGAGAAGAAAGTTCAGTTTGGCTCACTGGTTACTGATTTCACACTTATAAAACCGGGAAGTCTATTGCAGGCGAACGGCGGATATTTAATTGTTGATATCGAATCGATTTTAGGGCATCCCTTCGTTTGGGAAGCGTTAAAAAGAACATTAAAAAATAAAGAGCTGCACATAGAGGATATGAGTGAAGAGCTTGGTCTTGTTTCAACCGTGGGTCTTAAACCGGAACCGATTCCTCTTGATATAAAGATCGTTCTGCTCGGCAGGGCAGATATTTTTCATCATCTGGAATATAATGATGAATCGTTCAGGAGAACTTTTAAGGTTAGGGCAGATTTTGATAACTCTGTAAAAATGACCGGCGGTTCGACTCAGCAATATGCAAAATTTATCTCAAAAGTATGTAATGAAGAAAATCTCAGGCACTTTGACAGAACAGGAGTCGCCGCATTAATTGAGCACGCGCAACGATCCATATCCGACCAACAGCGAGTATCGATCCAATTCGGACATTTGGTGAATACTATTCGGGAATCAAGTTACACAGCAGAGTTAAATAACAGAAAATTCGTCAGCGAACTCGATGTTGATTCGGCAACGCGAGAACGTAGATTCCGCTCTAACCTTCTCGAAGAAAAAATTCGGGAACAGGTAAATAGAGATATAATCACTCTAAATATTTCAAAAGAAATTGTTGGACAGATCAACGGGCTTGCTGTTTACCAAGCCGGAGATCATTCTTTCGGCGTACCATCCCGGATTACAGCTACTGTTTTCGCGGGTAAGGGAAATGTAGTTCAAATTGACAGAGAAGTAAAAATGAGCGGCAGCACGCACAACAAAGGTGTTCTAATATTGTCTTCATTTTTAAATAAAACTTTCGCCATCAAGGCACCGATTTCCTTGTCCGCTAGCATCACATTCGAACAAAATTATTCTTTTATTGACGGCGACAGCGCATCTTCCACAGAACTTTATGCATTGCTTTCAGCGCTTTCTTCAACCGCTATTAACCAATCCATCGCTGTTACCGGATCTGTGGATCAGTTCGGAAATGTCCAGGCGATCGGTGGAGTAAATCAAAAGATAGAGGGATATTTTGATATCTGTCTCGAAAAGGGATTTACCGGCAAACAGGGCGTGATGATCCCTGCATCAAATGTTCAACATTTAATGATCAGGAAAGATATTATTGAAGTCGTTCGGGCAGGACACTTTAATGTATGGCCCATTAAAACCATCGAACAAGGCATAGAGCTGCTAACCGGCATTCCCGCCGGCAAACGACTCAAGAATGGTAAGTTTCAAAAAGGGACTCTTTTTAATAAAATAGAAGATCGTTTAACAGAATATCATAGAGAATCTTTGAAGTTTAGGCAGGAAATTAAAAAGGAACTTGGACTGCTGAACGATGAAAAAA
Organism: uncultured bacterium; assembly: GCA_965369985.1. Lineage (GTDB taxonomy): Bacteria > Fidelibacterota > SORT01 > SORT01 > SORT01 > JACZTG01. The sequence continues at coordinate 4,722 of CBDUTM010000016.1, forward strand.
ATTAGCCCGAATCCATTTCAATCCCTTTTTCACTTGATTATATATAATATAATATTTATATAATGTCGATCTCGGTTTTAGGACTTATTTTAAGCCTATACAGAGAAAGAGAGAGGGAACACAAAGTTAATAATGAGTAAGAAAAACGGTGATAATCCGCCGACAACCGATCTTAACCAAACATTAGAGAATATCAATTCCGTAACCATCCGATTTGCCGGAGATTCGGGTGATGGAATGCAGCTTGCCGGAACTCAATTCACAGATACTACGGCGATCTTTGGCAACGATCTAAGCACTCTTCCCGATTTCCCGGCTGAAATACGGGCACCTGCCGGTTCTCTTCCGGGAGTTAGCGGTTTTCAGATATGTTTCTCGAGCACGGATGTAATGACCCCGGGTGATGAACCGGATGCTATGGTAATTATGAATCCCGCTGCGCTTAAGGTGAACTATAAAGATCTACAGCAAGGCGGAATATTAATTGTCAACGAAGATGCATTCAAAACACTGAACCTCCAAAAGGCGGGATATGATGAATCTCCGCTTGAAGACGGCTCTTTATCTGACTATAGGCTCATTAAAATTCCGATCACAAAATTGACTTTAAACGCACTCGAAAAATTTGATCTGACCAATAAAATAAAAGAACGATCAAAAAACTTTACAGCGCTCGGTATCATTTTTTGGTTATACAGCAGATCAATGGAACACACTATCAAATGGGTGAATGAGAAGTTCGCCAAGGTTCCAAAGGTTGCAGAAGCGAATATCACGGCTCTGAAAACCGGGTATAATTTCGCTTCCACAACACGGATATTTGCCGGTCATTACGCCGTTAAAAAAGCTAAGATGAAGCCCGGTGTCTACCGTAATATTACGGGTAATGAAGCAACCGCTCTTGGATACGTGACAGCTTCGCAGCTGGCAAAAACTCAGCTTGTTTATGCCTCTTACCCTATTACACCCGCAAGTGATATTCTGCACGAACTTTCCAAACACAAATCTTTCGGAGTAAAAACAGTACAGGCTGAGGACGAAATTGCTGCTGTTTGTGCCGCCATCGGAGCAAGCTATTCCGGAAGTATAGGAATCACGGGAACGAGCGGACCGGGTCTCGCGCTAAAAAGTGAAGCCATAAATCTCGCTCTTATTACAGAATTACCTCTGATCATCTCAAACGTACAAAGAGGAGGCCCAAGTACAGGTCTTCCCACCAAAACCGAGCAATCCGATTTACTTCAGGCGATGTTTGGGCGGAACGGTGACTCTCCATTGCCTATAGTAGCTGCCTCCACTCCCGGCGATTGTTTCTACATGGCTTACGAAGCTGTGCGGTTCGCTTTTAGAGCGATGTGTCCTGTAATTTTCCTATCGGATGGTTATCTTGGATCGGGAGCAGAACCATTTTTAATACCTGACTTGAAAGACTTACCTCCTATTGAAATTATAGACTATAAAGACCCTAAAACTTTCCAACCCTATCTTCGCGATAAAGAATCTTTATCGCGTCCAAGAGCTATTCCCGGTACGCCGGGATTGGAACATAGGATCGGCGGATTGGAAAAAGCCGACGGTTCGGGCGACGTAAGCTATGATCCACAGAATCACGAGCTCATGACTGATTATCGCCATGATAAAGTTGAAAGACTTGCTGATATTATTCCTCCTTTGAAGGTCTCGGGTGAAAAATCAGGCAAAATTCTCGTACTTGGTTGGGGCAGTACTTACGGAGCTATCAAATCAGCTGTTGAATTACATAGGAAAAAAGGGAATAAAGTTTCCAGTGCACACCTGAGATACCTCAACCCGTTTCCGAAAAATCTTGGGAAAATTTTGGGTTCTTTTGATATTATTCTTATGCCTGAGATTAATCGGGGACAACTCGCTTTACTTATAAAAGCCAAGTTTGATCAAAAGATCGTACAGCAGAATAAAGTTCAGGGTAAACCTTTTTTGATACACGAAATTGTCGATAAGATTCAAAATATATTGGACGGGCAATAAATTATGGGGAATAATAACGGCAACGGCTCTTCTAAAACCGCTCTGACCAAAGCTGATTTCCAATCAAATAATGAAGTTCGATGGTGTCCCGGTTGCGGCGATTATTCTATCCTTTCACAGGTTCAGAAAGTATTGCCAACTCTCGGGATTCCAAAAGAACATTTCGTTTTCGTATCCGGCATCGGATGCTCAAGCCGTTTTCCTTATTATATGGATACTTACGGATTCCACTCCATCCATGGTAGAGCCCTGCCAATTGCTACGGGAGTAAAGGTTTCAAATCCTGATTTATCCGTTTGGGTAATTACCGGTGACGGTGACGCATTATCCATTGGTGGCAACCATTTTATACATACGCTCAGAAGAAACCCTGATATAAATATCTTACTGTTCAATAACCGCATTTATGGTCTGACTAAAGGACAATACTCCCCTACTTCCGAAGTTGGAAAGGTAACAAAATCGAGTCCTTACGGAAGTGTTGAACAACCCATTCGCCCGATAAATCTGGCTATCGCAGCCGAAGCAACTTTTGTAGCACGTTCAATTGACAGATGGCCCCATCATCTCGCGTACACTATCAAACAGGCATTTGAACATAAGGGCACATCTTTAGTCGAAATATATCAGAATTGCAATATTTTCAATAACGGCACTTTCTTTGATTACACAGAAAAAGATGTAAAAGATGATAATACTCTCATTCTAAAGGACGGAAAACCTCTTCTATTCGGAAGCAATGATGAAAAGGGGATCATCTTGGATGGTGTTACTCCCAAAGTAGTCAAGCTCGGTAAGAAGTATTCAAAAAAGGACTTGCTCGTGCACCATGAAAGCCAGGAATCGCCTGTGATGTCACAAATATTGGCAAACATAGAATTTTACGGTGGTCCCGTACCAGTTGGAGTTTTTCGCGCTATCGAAAGACCATGCTACGAAGAGTCAATAGAAAATCAGATTGAAGATACGATTACCAAAAACGGAAAAGGTGACCTTGAAAAGCTTATCAAGGGACAAAATACCTGGGAAGTCGGGAAATAGGTTTTCTTACTTAGATTACAATGATCGAATTATATGAAACCGCTTATTGCCCGTTTTGTGATATGGTTAAAGAGCATCTGGAAGGACTAAATTTGGAATACACCACAATCCTTGTACCATCCCCGCAGCATCAAAGGCAAATTGTTCAGAATATTTCCGGACAGTCTTTAGTTCCTGTCATTGTTGACGGAGATGAAGTAATAAATGATTCTCGGAGAATTATCGAATATCTTTCTGATAAATATTCGAGTTCTAATTGATGATGGAACAAACAGGATATTGAAATATTATGTTCTATTATTGACGCTCCTTGTTATCTCCACAGGTTCGATTAAGGGACAAAGGAACAAAATGATAAATACTATTGAAATAAATTCCGGAAAGATCAGTAAAGACGTAAAGAAATGGCGCAGACAGCTCCATGAGAATCCCGAACTATCAAACGAAGAGAAAAAAACTTCAAAATTCGTTGAGTCACAATTGAAGAAATTCGGTCTTAAACCCATCCGCGGAGTCGCAAAAACAGGAGTTATTGCGGTTCTTGAAGGCGGAAAACCGGGACCGATCATTGCTGTCAGAGCAGATATGGACGCTCTTCCTATTGAGGAAGAAACTGGTTTGAAATTCAGTTCTAAAAATAACGGCGTTATGCATGCGTGTGGTCACGATTTTCATACTTCTATTTTACTGGGTGTCGCTAAAATTCTCTCCGAAGCAAAAGATGAAATTCCCGGGAAAATAAAATTTATTTTTCAGCCTGCAGAAGAAGCTCCTTCGGGTCAGATGGTAGGAGCCCGTTTGATGGTCAAGGAAGGTGTATTGAAAAACCCGGATGTTGAAGCAATTTTTGGATTGCACGTTGATTCCAACCTTGAAGTCGGGTCTCTTGGATATGTATCCGGTCCTTTTATGGCATCCAGCGATCTCTTCAGAATCACTATCCAAGGAAAACGGGCGCACGGTGCTTATCCATGGAAAGGAATTGATGCTATTGTTGTAGCTTCTGAAGTCATTACCTCTCTTCAAAATATTGTCAGCAGAAAAATAGATGCGCGAAAACCGGTAGTGATAACTGTCGGAACAATACACGGTGGCGACGGATTTAATATCATCGCCGACGAAGTAATATTGGAGGGTACCGTTCGAACTCTCGACCCGGAAGCTCATGCAAAAGTTCCTACTTTAATGGAAGAAATAATTAAAGGTATCACTTCCGCGCACGGCGCAACGTATGAATTAGATTACACTAATGGCGCGCCTGTTAGTGTTAATGATCCTGAATTAACGGCAAAATCTGTTCCTTTCCTTGAGTCTACATCAGGGATAGATTCAGTCCACGTTAATAATCCTACAATGGGTGCAGAGGACTTTGCGTGGTTCGCTCAGGAAGTACCGGGGTTTTATTTTGATCTTGGTGTGCGAAATGAAGCTGAAGGAAAAATTTATGGAGTCCATACTGCCTTTTTTAATCCTGATGAAGACGCTCTTGAAATCGGCGTAAGGACCATGTCTACCTTACTGGTCAAGTATCTCTCCGATCATGCAAAGTGATATTGAAATCCGGTGAAATTTTTCTCTCCTGAACCAGAAGTAAAACTAACAAGATATTTCAAAGAGCCATATAAAAGTATCATTACAGCCGCCCGTACGTGCTATTCGTCATCCGGTATTATTGAAGATGACAAAATTAAACATAACTATAAATCTCTGGTGACAGATCTTCATAGCGCAGGTCACCATACGACTATCCAGCACGCACAATTTCAATTTACGATCTCGAACGTATCTCGTCACGCTGTTTGGTCATTTCTTCATAGCCACCCCTTTTACAATTCGGAGCAGGTAAGCCAGCGGTATGTAACTGTAAAACCGAGAAATGTCTCCATTCCGCCTCTCTCCGCCAAAGGGCGTTCCATTTATGAAGGCACGGTGCTAATGCAGATGAACGCTTATGAGAAATTAAAGAAAGAACTGATTAAACCGACTTCAGATGAGTATTTCAAACGATTTCCGGGTAGAATAAAAATAGCCGATAAATATGAAAGTGAGATCGAGAAGAAGACTCAGGAGATCGCGCGTTATGTTCTTCCGATATCCACTTTCACTTATCTGTACCATACTGTAAGCGCTTTAACGGTATTGCGCTACCAAAGAATTTGCAATCTGTTTGATGCTCCATTCGAACAAAAAATAATTGCGGATAAAATGGCGGCAGAGCTGTTAAAAATTGATCCGGATTATCAGATCATCCTTGAAGAGCCGATTGACATTTCCCAGCTTCCTGAATACCAGATACTGAATGGGGGTACAACTCGTAACCCGGCTGAATTCAGGAAAGAATTCGATGACAGTCTTGAAGATAAAACATCCCGCCTGATTGATTATAAAATTAGAAATCAAGAGAGTATTGCTGATTCTGTCAGGGAAATATTGGGTCTTACAAAATCGGTGATGGATGATAATACTGCGATCGAATTAGCTGTAAGCCCAGCACGAAACAGTGTCTTTGGAGAAAAATTAAATCTTTCTACCCACGATAAACTTACCCGGGCAATGCATCATGCTAGCTTCACATTTAGAAAAAAATTAAGCCACACGGCCGATTCTCAGGATCAAAGACATCGGATGACACCCGGCTCGCGTCCCGTTTTGATGGCGCATATGGACGACACGCCGGACTATGAAACTCCTGCACTCATCAGAGAAAGTAAAACAGCCTCAGATATTTACAAAGAGACTATGGATAACACCTGGGATGCAATTGCTAAATTGCGCTCTCTCAATGAATCGGAAGAATTCATTGCTTATCTCCTTCCAAACGCCGTATCAATTCGATTTACAGAGTCTTCAGATCTTTTGAACTTGCATCACAAACATGCCATGAGACTCTGTTACAACGCTCAGGAGGAAATTTGGAAAGCATCGCTTGAAGAAGCTCTGCAGATAACAGAAGTAAATCCGATCATAGGAAAATACCTTCTCCCTCCATGCACATTAAGAAAAATCTCCGGAACAAAACCTTTCTGTCCGGAAGGGAAACGATATTGCGGAGAACCTGTCTGGATTTTCGAGCGGAAAGATTACAGTAGGATCATTTGAATATGATTGCTTCTAATATCGAAGCTGATTATCATTACAACCAGTTAAAACCGGAGAAATAAATGCCAACTGCAAAAGTTCTCGAAGTTATAGATGGAAAATCACTTATGATTGGTCCTAAATGGGAACATAACGATATGGCCGGCTTTATTCTTATTTTAAAAAATGTGGAAACTCCCGCACGCGGTGAAGCAGGTGGTAATGAAGCACTTGATGCGCATGAAAAAATCTGCACCGGGAAAAACATAAGTTATGAAGGCGACGGAATTGACATGCATAGGAGGTTGATTGCAGAAGTGTCCATAAAGGGTGTTTCTGTGAACGAAACTATGAGAGAACTCGGCTACGGTACATAAATAATTGCGCCTACCTATCTAAATAACCGAACCTGTTTTAATTTTCGAATAATATCAGATCTTGAATGCGCGACGTAAGATCGCAGCTACATCATTTATACTGAAATTTGATAAAATATTAACTGTTAGCGAGTCATTCAAACCTTTATCAACCGGTAAATTAATATACTCTAAGCCAAAAGAGATCCGGTTTCCGAGAATCGGGAATTTTCCTCTTATCAATGTACCGTCAACAGTGTTGATATTTTCCCCTGTATTCGGATCTTGAATCTGAATTCCTGCAGGTAATTCAAACGAAGTAAAAAGATATTCAATTAGGAAACTTCCCTTTGATCCCACAACCGATAAAGGAAGACTTATTCGCCCTCCATATTGAAGCCTGTAAAAAGAGTCATTCACATTTAAATATGTTGGAACCAATTCGTCGGTGATCACCGTAAAGTTTTTTACACTCCATTCGGTGTAAAATGCAGGCCCGATATGAATTCGCGCGAGTTTTATCTCCCAGTGAACACCTAATTTATAATGAAAGTCTTTGGGAATAGTAATAGATCGATTCTCTGACACTGTATCCGGTGCATCGGAATTAGTTCTTATTCCGGTTACAAGATATAAGCTCATCCTTCTTCCGATTTGAAAGAACTCGTAATTAACGTTATACTCGAATCTA
>CBDUTM010000017.1:0-11692 GCA_965369985.1 uncultured bacterium
CCGGACAACATAAATTTCAACAAGATATTAACAACTATATCAACAAAATCTTACTAAGATATTCACATTTTTATATCTATGAAAACTTCGTCTCTGAGAGAATTAAGCCACTCATTATAAACTTTAAGCCGCTTGTTTTGGATTACAATAGCTTCAATATCATGCCAATTATTCTCAAGAGATAGAGAACCGCCTTCTCGTTTTTCAAATATGGTCACAATATGATACCCGAAGTCGGTTTTAAATGGGTCACTAATATCGCCTACCGGCAACGTGTCTAGCACTGCAAAAAATTGTGGTATCGTGAGTGAATTCAGCTCAAACCAGCCAAGGTTTCCCTTATTAATACTTATTTCAGGATCGTCACTGTATTCTAATGCAAGAGATTCAAAATCTTCACCGGCAATTAATCTTTCTTTTAACATATCTAGTTTATCAACAATTAACTTTTCATCGCTGTTGCTTGTTTTTAGCATTATAAGAATATGTTTAACATTTATTAACTCACCGCGTCTTTCGATCATTTTAATTATATGGTAGCCAAATTCAGTTTTAACTATATCGCTAACTTCGTCTGGTGATAGCAAATACGACACTTCTTCAAATTCAGGCACAAGCGATCCTCGTCGCATAAATCCAAGTTCCCCGCCCTTCAAAGCCGAGTTCGTATCTTCAGAATATTTCTGCGCAAGTTCAGAAAAATCACCACCGTTATTTATGAGAGTTAATATGCTATCAGCCTTATTGAAAGCAGATTCATTTGCTCCTGTACCAGGATTTACCTCAAGGAGAATATGTCCAATACTGACAGCCGGTTTTAGTTCCGGAAGACTATCAGAATGCTCGTTGAAAAACTCTTCAACTTCCCGGCGACCGGCACTTAGATCGCTAAATTTTCTTTGTTGAATTTTCTCTACAAGTTTCTGTTTTCTAATTTCTTCACGATAAGATCTCTTTAACTTGTTCAGGGAATATCCTAGAATTTCTTCAACTTCTTCTTTTGATCCAACTCGTTGTAAGATTCCATCAATTTGCAGATCTAAAGTCTCTTCAACTTCTCGTTCGCTAACTTCGATACTATCTATTTCAGCGCGGTCTAATAGTATTTTTTGATCTATCATGGTTTTTAGCGTATTTCTCCAAAGACTTTCAAAGCGACTTGGACTTCTATTCGGGTCAATCCTCAGGCGCATTGCTTGCGATTGAGCAAATTGGTCAACTTCACTCTTTAATATTATCTCGTTTCCAACAACTGCGGCTATTCCGTCCACTACCTGCGATTTTAATGGAACAGAAAATGCCAATATAGCAAAGAATAGTACTATATTTATGTTAATTCTATTTGAAGTAATTCTCATTTAAATAGTATCCCATGGAAAGTTTTAGGCTGTCCAAAATCCGGAAGTATAGCAGATTTTGTTTTTGGATTTTTATCTTTTGAGTAATTTCATCTTTCACCTCGTGCAGAGGAATCAAGGATTCTTCATCAAATCGGTCAATTATTTGTAATATATGGTAACCATATTCAGTTTGTATTGGACCGACTATTTCCCTGCGTGAGCCGAAAGCAGCTGAAGAAATTTCTTCTATCACATCGTCTCTACCGAAGGTTCTAAGTGTCCCATGATAGTTGTTCAATAGCCTTGCCTTTGATTCGTCGTCACTCGAAATTAAGGCACCCCTCAATTCATTTGCGGATTCTTTAGTATCAAGAAGAAAGTGATAAGCTCTTATCTGTTTTTTGTCACGGACAAAGTTTTCTATATTTTGATTATAGAAATCGATAATTTCTTCTTCGCCGATGAAAGGAATTTGTCGATATTTATCTTCAAGATAAATGCTGGCAAGAAGTTCTCTTCGATAACTTTCAATGTTATTGTTTATTGTAATATTGTCCACAATGTTATTTTCTGTTGCAGACTGAGCAAGAATTTCCTGGTTAATCCAGTTTTTAGCAAAAACCCGAAGATTGTAATTATCTATCTCGGGGTCCGATATAAAATCGGCAAGGTCGGATTCGGTGAGGCTTGAATTCCCAACACTTGCTATTATATATTCAGCATCAGGATCAAAAACCCCGGCTTTATTAATAATAATAAACAGCGCAACGGCAAGAAATATGAGAATAAAATATTTTGTAATATTACTCAACTTTACCCAAAGCTAGCTCAGGAATATAATTTTCAAAATAATACTCAGGGCTGTATTTATCAATTAAGTAATCATCAAAAACAGCTCTCAGGCGTTTTGTTTCATCGCGCTTAAAATCGGCTGATACCCGGCTCCGTACATTTGCAAAGGACTTGTAACCAGAAGGCGACTTGGAAATTAATTTAAAGAGTGACCATTTTGCTCCGGCCTTAACGGGCTTAGCAATTTCGCCCACTTTCATTGTAGCGGCGATCTTACCTATCGGAGAAAGCTTGTTGCGCGTTATATTACGAAGCACGCCAGCTGTTTTATTTGTGTTGGCTCTTTCAGAATAAGATGAGGCTAGGGCAGAAATATCTTGTCCCTTTGAAACCAATAAATAAAGAGAATCCGCAACAGATTTATCAGTAACAAGAATTTCAATAATATCGGAAGCGCTAAGAGATACGTATCTGTCCTTGTGTTCATTATAGTATGTTAAAAGATTGTTCTCTTCAGCATTTACTTTATTTACAATCTCAATTTTTGTAATTTCCTGTCGCATAAAGCCCTGCTCTTTCGTTTTCAAGTCATTAAGAACATCATCATCTTTATCATATTTTGAAAGAAAGCCAAATTGCTTTATCAGGCGAGTGTTAGTTTCATCCCGAAAAATATTCTTAAGTATTTCAATATCAATATACTTTGCGATCGACCATCCCAAAGACCGGTTCTGAAGGAGGCTTACGAGCGGCTCTGTATGGATTGATTTTTCGTTTCCATTGTCAATATATGTTACAAGCGGTCCGGGCAGTTTGACTGATTTTAAAAAGCTAATAGGAGACTGTGTGCCTGGTCGCTTTTTCTGAGACGCAATGTAAGAAGTAGTTTTCTCTATTAATGAATCAAAAATTGCATCATGGAATTTAGTATTTGCTGCCACATTTAGAGAATCAACAAATTTTTCAGCAGTAAGATTTATTTCAGAACGATATATACTATATATTTTGTTTTTCAGTTCAACCTGCATCTGCTCAAAGGGTTTTTGCGAAATATTTTTTACGCTATCAACCCAGATGATATGAAATCCGTATGATGTCTCAACAGGGCTTGAAAGAGTATTTGGTTCTAAGGAAAATGCGGCTTCTTGAAATGCATCTTCCATTTGACCCCATTCAAAAAACCCAAGATCTCCGCCGTCAACCGATGTTGGGTCCTCAGAAATATCATTGGCATATTTTATAAAATCAGTTCTGGAATTAATTTTAGATTTAATTTCGACAATAAGCTCACGAGCCTCGTTTTTCGACCGATCTGTTTTTTTGTCACTTCGCTCCGCGTCCTTGTGAGATATAAGAATGTGTCTCGCCGAGACTCGCTTTTGAAGTCGCTCATACAGAACTCTAAGAGTCTTTTCATTTGCGTATTTTTCCAACACTACTTTCCTGAAAACTACGTTCGCCATGTTTTTATCAATAAGTTCCGATATTTTTTTTCGAACGGACTCTGATTTGTTCAAGCCCCTTGAGTAACCCTCTCTGCTGTACATTTCGTTTCTCATGTAGAGCTTAAGCCGGGACTTTCTAAAATTTACATCTTTTCTCGAAAAAGATTCGTATTTCCCAACAGGTATCATGTCATAAAGGTAGAGAGATTCATTGTCGATCATTCCAATTTCAGGACCCCTTTCGACAGAATTATCCTTTGAGCACGAAGTCAAAGAAAAAAATATTATTGTGGCCAGGGCGGCGATTATTCGGTTAGTCATTTATCAAAAATCCTTATTAGTTGTAAATATAATTTATGTATGTCGCTTTAATTTAATTTATTCGGAGAATGTTTCCAACAAGCTTATTGCAGATTCTAATTTTGATTTTTTACCTAATGTTGCTTTAAAGGAAACATTATTCCCGGTGTTTATTGAAATATTGTACTCTTCGATTCCTGCGGCAGTTGAAAGTGACCTGAAAAACGAATGTTCAGGCTTAACATCGTCCGAACTGCCGATGATCCCGATTAGCAGCTCTTCTTTAATATCAATTGAAACAAGATTCATATATGAAGCCAAAATTTTTATTGTGGTCATCATAAGCAGATTATTGGCTTCCATCGGAATTGTTCCATATCGATCTACAATTTCTTCGGAAAGCGATTGAACTTCAGAAATATCAGTGAGAGAGGCCATTCGTTGATAGAATTCGATACGCGCTTCACCGTCATCTATAAATGTATCGGGGAGGTAAGCATCAATATCGCATCTGACCTCCGGGTCAGTTTTGTGAGTGGTTGCGTGTTGCATATTTAACCCGCTTTTTAGCGCCTCAACTTCTTCGCCAACTAATCGATTATACATTTCGAAGCCCACAGACTCAATAAACCCGCTTTGTTTGGTACCGAGAAGGTTGCCTGCGCCACGAATCTCCAAATCCCTCATTGCGATGCTGAACCCTGAGCCGAGATTGCTGAATGCCTCAAGAGCCTTCAGGCGACTTAAAGCTGTCGGCGTAAGTTTATGGGTTGGAGGAATTAGTAAGTAAGCAAATGCGCGACTTTCAGACCTGCCGACCCTTCCACGAAGTTGGTATATTTGAGACAGACCAAACCTGTCTGCCCTATTTATAAGAATTGTGTTTACATTAGGAATATCCAAGCCGCTTTCGATTATCATAGTACTTAACAGCACCTCATACTCTCCATCCATAAAATCGGACATTACTCTCTCAAGTTCCCTGGGTTTCATTTGACCGTGGGCAACACAAATTCGTACCTGTGGAACCCATGCTTTAAGCCTTTCATGCATACGTTCAATACTTTGGACTTTGTTGTGGACGAAAAAGACTTGTCCTTTTCGCTCAACCTCTCTAAGTATTGCATCCCTGACCACCCCTTCTTCCAACGATGTGATCTCCGTATATATCGGAAGTCTATTTTCGGGCGGTGTATTTATGAAAGAAATATCGCGTGCGCCCAATAAAGAAAAATTAAGAGTTCTTGGTATCGGTGTTGCGGTCATGGACAATATGTCGACCGACAATCGAAGAGACTTGAAGAGTTCTTTCTGCCTAACGCCGAATCGATGTTCTTCATCGATGATCAACAGCCCCATATCTTTAAATTCTACATCATTTGATAATAATCGATGTGTTCCGATTAAAATATCAACAGTGCCGGATTTTACGCCTTGCAGAATTTCAACCTGTCTTTTTTTGGTTTGAAATCTACTCAGGGCTTCAACGGTAACTGGAAATGGTTTGAGGCGTTGGGAAAATGTCTTGTAGTGCTGGTCAGCAAGAATCGTTGTTGGTACAAGAATAGCAGTCTGTTTTCCGCTGACAGCGGCTTTGAAGGCAGCCCTTAGTGCAACTTCTGTCTTCCCGAAACCAACATCACCACAGAGCAACCGATCCATAGGGAACGGCTTTTCCATGTCCGATTTTATTTCTTCCATTGACGCTAATTGGTCGGCGGTCTCCTCAAATTGAAAGCTCGACTCCAGCGCCCAATGCATATCATCATCTTTCTGGAATTTGAATCCAACCGTGCTCAAACGTTTAGCATAAAGCTCTACGAGATCCCTGGCGATTTTGGATGCAGCATTTTTGGTTTTTTGTTTAATTCGATCCCATTCACCGGTACCGAGCCTATTCAGCTTTGGCTTTATTCCCTCAGCAGCTTTGTATTTTTGTACTCTCTTAAAATTTTCGACAGGAAGAAAGATCTTATCGCCGGCTGCGTAAACTATCTTAAGGCATTCCCGCATGGCTCCAGAAATACGGATTTTTTTCATCCCGCGGTATTCTCCGATACCGTAATCCATGTGTACTAAATAATTTCCGATCTCAAGTCCTGCAAGATTCTTAATAGGAGTACCGACAGAACTGAATTTTTTAAACGTCCGCTTCTTTCTTCTTCGTTCAAATATTTCGTGGTCTGTTAAAACGTGAAGATTCACAGAGGGTAAATGAAATCCGGACGAAAGTGGATTTGCCTGAATTTCTACGCCACCGATTTCAATAATGTTATTTATTCGCTCCCGGTGAAATTCGTTTTCGCAGGCGATGAAACAATTTTCATTATTTGATACCCAATTATGCAGATCCTTGAGGAGCCCATTTATCGAACTTCGATATTTTGTTGGCGGGATCGTTTCAAATTTTATAGTGTCTTTAGAATAGAAAGAAACCACGTCTACGCCACCGAATGAATCTAACCTCTGCAGTTCATCTTCAAGAGTTAGTTCAGGAATATCATCCTCTATTTTTTTAATTAAATCCTTCTGTTCAACCCAGATAAAAGACTTCTCCCGCAGATAAGATAATAAATTACTCTTCGGCCCGTTCGTAAATATTTCTAATTGAATATCAGGCGCTATGTTAATGTTTTTAATGTTCTTATGCGATCTTTGCGTAATGACATTAAACTCTCTGATCGAATCAATTGTATCTCCAAAGAGTTCCATTCTAATGGGATGTTCAAAGGAAACCGGGAAGATATCCACAATGCCCCCACGGACGCTAAATTCAAATGGATGAGAAACCATTTTTTCCTGTTCGTAGCCGATTTCAATTAATCTCAAAATCAAATTCTGTAAATTAATTTCCTCTGATAATTTTAAGCGAATCGATTTATTAAATATTTTTTGTGGCGGCGCGCCATACTCAAGAAGTCCCCTAAAAGTTGTTACAATCAGTGAGCGCTTTTTACTTATCATTGCCTGAAGTGCGTGAGATTGAAATGAGAGCATTGTAACAGCCTCTCCACCCGTAACTCGTCCCGACTCAGGGTAGAAAAAAATATCCCTATCGCCGATAATTGTTTCAAGATCGTCACGAATTTCTTCTGCCCTAACAAGTGACTCAGCTACCACCAGCAGATCCTTGGGCGAGGAATCAAAAACAGCGCCGGCCAAAAATGATGATAGGGAGCCGGAAGCGCCTGAGATTTTTACCCTCCCACCGGAAGAAATTTGATTGATGAATTTAACATACTGGTCGTCGTCGGCAATTAATTCTTTTATTAGGGATATTGAATCCTGACGCGAGGTCAATATTATACTACCAACCATCAGCGCTACTAACCTTAAGCGCCACTGCAACCAGCGAAATGTCCGCCGGAGTCACTCCGGATATGCGAGATGCCTGACCAAGAGACTCGGGCTTAAAGTCAGACAACTTTTGTTTTCCCTCAGAAGAAAGTGAGCGGATAGAATAATAATTGAAATCTACAGGTATAGGATTATTTTCCATCTTCCGAAATCTTTGAACCTGTTCTTCCTGCCGGCGTAGGTACCCCTCATATTTAATCTCAAGTTCTATTTGCTCGGCTGATCCGGGATCATCTAAAATAATATTTGCAAGCTCCGGAAGTTTATCGGAAACAATTGGCATAACATCAGATAAATTAATTTCTGGACGCCTTAAAAGTCTTAGAAGAGTAGTCGAATTGTTAACGGGTTTATCTGTCAGCCCGGAGAGATGGCTATTTACATATTTTGCCGATAAATTTGTTTTTCTAAAAACTGTTATTGCCTTAGAAGTAAGCGACTTTTTAACAATCGCTCTTTTATAAATCGACTCAGGCGTAAGTCCAATCTTAAACCCTTTTTCTGAGAGTCGAATATCGGCATTGTCATGGCGGAGAAGAATCCTATATTCGGCACGGGATGTGAACATCCTGTATGGTTCAATAGTTCCCTTGGTAACAAGGTCATCAATGAGAACGCCTATGTAGCTTTCTGCCCTATCGGTGACGAATGGCTCGTCGTGTGATAATTTTAAAGCTGCATTTACTCCTGCGACGAATCCCTGTGCGGCAGCTTCCTCGTAGCCGCTTGTGCCATTTATCTGACCCGCAAAATAAAGCCCCCCCACAATCTTTGTCTCCATTGTATGATAGAGTTGATTGGGTGGAAAAAAGTCATACTCAACGGCGTATCCGGCTTTTGTAAATTCTGCCCCTTCCAGGCCGGGGACGGTTCTAATTGCCTCGATCTGTACATCTTCTGGAAGGCTTGTAGAAAATCCGTTGACGTAAATTTCATCTCTACCTATTCCTTCCGGCTCAAGGAAAAGCTGATGAGAGGGTTTATCTGAAAAGCGAACGATCTTGTCCTCAATTGATGGGCAATACCTTGGACCAATACCATTTATTTTCCCAGTGAACATCGGTGATCGATCCAATCCGGCTTCTATAACGGCATGAGTCTTTTCGTTTGTGTGTGTAATAAACGCAGGCTCATTTGGAGGAGAAAAATCTATTGTACGGAATGAAAAGGGTCTTGGGTTTTCGTCGCCATATTGAGTTTGAGTTAAATCGAAGTCTATAGAATCCTTTTTAAGTCTTGGCGGTGTACCGGTTTTAAGCCGACCGTACCGAAACCCGATGGACAAAAGGTTTTTTGTCAATCCGGATACTTTGTTTTCGCCAATTCGCCCGCCGGAGGTGGAATTAAGCCCCGTGTGCATTAGCCCGTTTAGAAATGTGCCGCAGGTAAGAATTACGGAGTTGGAAGATATTACGCCATTGGAGTCAGTCTGAACGCCTATTACGTGCTGCCCCGATAGGACTATTCCGGAAACCATGTCGGCTACAAGGCTGATATCATGCTCCGAATTCACAACATTGGTCATATAATCCGAGTAAGCGTATTTGTCGCTCTGGCAGCGAGGAGACCAAACAGCTCTACCCTTCGAGCGATTAAGCATTTTAAATTGTATGCCTGAAGCATCAGCCGCCAGACCCATTTCCCCGCCGAGTGCATCTATTTCACGCACAAGATGCCCCTTAGCCAGCCCTCCGATAGCGGGATTGCATGACATTCTACCGATTGCTTGTGTGTCCATCGTAATAATTGCGACACGATGACCCATTCGCGCCGCCGCAAGAGAGGCTTCTATCCCGGCATGGCCGGCACCTACAACTATTATGTCATATTTTTCAGGCATAGGCATCTAATATATGATTGCTTAATTGGGGATGCAAATCACGTCTCTGATGTTTCACGTGAAACAGGCTACGTGCAGAATTAACTGATCCGACAGGTGTTTCACGTGAAACAAAATTACTTTCCAATGCAAAATCTCCCAAAAATCTCGTTAAGCACGTCATCTGTGGTTATTTCTCCTGTAATCTCTCCAAGGTGGTTCATTGCATTGCGCAAATCAACTGCTATTAGCTCTCCGCTTGCAGCTTCTCTTGCGCTTTTAAGCGCCTCTTTGAGTGATTCAGCGCCATTTTTTAGCGCCGCCGCCTGACGTGCATTGGTGATTAAAAGAGGCTCTCCGGTATCTAGGGTTTCTAATTTTTCTATAATGGAAGCCATAAGGACGTTCAAACCATTTCCTGTAAGCGATGAGAGAGATAGATCTATATCTATATTATGTTCTGTAGGGGAAAACTCTGAATGCGCATCAAGATCTGATTTACTTTCAACCACAAGTACGTCTTTTCCAGAAAGAAGCGCCATTAATTCTAAGTCCTCATCGCTTATCGGGGAGGACCGGTCAAGAAGCCAGATAATCAGATCGGCAGTCTCAATCATTGATAATGAACGCTCTATGCCCATTTTTTCTATAGTACCGTCACTGAAATGAACTCCGGCGGTATCAATGAGCTTTACCAGATACCCGCCAATATCTACTTCTTCTTCAAGCGTATCTCTTGTAGTGCCAGGAAGAGAAGTAACGATTGCGCGTTCGGTATCCAAAATGGCATTTAACAGGCTTGATTTTCCTGCGTTTGGCTTCCCTACTATCGGTATAACAGCGCCATCGCGTATTATTTTACCGTACTTGTAGTTATCTAATATAGTAACTGTTTTATCGACTAAAAAATTTATTGATTGGGATATTTTTGTATTCGGCATCGGGTCAATCTCTTCATCAGAAAAATCCAGCTCAGCTTCTATGAGCGCGGATAATTCAACAAGTTTGTTTCTAAGGTCAGCCACTTCAACCTTATGGCTGCCGTGCATTTGAAGTATAGAGATTTTATGGGATTTTTCAACCTTAGCCGTTATCAAGTCTGCCACAGCTTCGGCTTGCGATAGATCCAATTTCCCTCCTAAAAAAGCTCTTTTGGTAAATTCCCCAGGTTCTGCAATTCTTGAACCAAGACCTGTTAATATATCCAACAATTTGGCCTGAACATAATGTCCGCCGTGGCAACTGATTTCAACAAGATCTTCAGCCGTGTAAGAGTCCGGTCCTCGGAAATAAGTAATAACTACATCATCGAGAATATCTCCGGTTGAAGGATCAATAATTGTAGTTACCGTTGCTGTTTTATCTGATTTAGTTGACAGCTGCTTACTCTTTGGCAGCAATTTGTTCGCTATGTTTAGAGAATTTGGACCAGATAGGCGCACTACAGCGATTCCACCTATTCCCCGGGGGGTTGATAGCGCGGAAATCGTGTCTTCATGTATAGGGCGGTTTCCCATAATAATCAGCTATGGGTAAGTTACTTACTTAGCTATTTGATCGTCTCGCTCTTTTCCTTACTGAAAAATCCGTCGGATAGATATTTTGTCTGTACAACACTTAGAATATTAAATAATGAATAATAAAGATTTAATCCCGACGGAAAGGTGTTAAAAAATAGTACCATAAAGACAGGCATAAAATACCCCATCATTTTTTGCTGTTGAGATGCAGTTGCCTGACCGGAAAATTTTTGTTGGAAAAACATTGTTACACCCATAAATACCGGAAGAAAATTAACATTATCGCCGTAAATCGGGAGTGCAAAAGGAAGCGTGAATAAGGTGTCCTGAGAAGAAAGATCCTTTATCCACCAAATAAATTCGGCACCCCTCAGTTCAATGGTCGTCCTGAATAGAGTGAAAAGGGCGAACAATAGTGGCATTTGAAGAAGCATCGGCAAGCAGCCACCTAGCGGATTAACACCATACTCTTTAAACAGAGCCATTTGTTTTTTCTGAAGTGTTGGCTGGTCGTCTTTATATTTTTCCTTAAGCTCAGCAATAACAGGCTGTAAGTCTTGCATTTTTTTCATTGATACGTAGCTTTTATGGGTCAGCGGGTAAACAAGTAGCTTTACCAGTATTGAAAATATTATTATTACATAGCCATAATTCGGTACAGCTTTATGTATTTGAACGAAAACCCAAAGCGCAGCTCTGGTGATCGGTCGAATAAAGCCCCAACCAAAGTTCATCATTTTCTCTAACTGAACGTCGTATCTTTCAAGTAAATCGAGCTTTAACGGGCCCACATAAATAGTAAATTCATGATTATATCCTGTAAATTCGTTATTAACAGGAATATCAAGAGAAAAATCATAAGATTTAGATATTTCATCGGTTGAGGTCTTCCTTGCAGACCCCTTTAACAGCACCCTATCTGCCTGATTTATAGGCGGAATAACGGCAGCAGTAAAATACTTGGTTCTGGCTGCTGCCCATGATACCGAGCCGTCAAAGTACTCAATTTCAGTTTCACCCGGAACAGCGTCGATCTCTTCCACGTCTTCGCCCAAAAGAGCCAGTGCACGCGCATATTCAGCATCATTTTTTAAATAAGGCTCTGTTGAAAGAAGCGGA
>CBDUTM010000018.1:0-11660 GCA_965369985.1 uncultured bacterium
GTATGCGTCCAGCTTATCGCAAGCTTCTTGTTCATATTGGAAGACATCCACTCCTTTGTAGCCATCATGGCACGCATCGATGTGCCATCCATCTTCTTCCCACACGACTTCAGTCCCAGATAGTCCAGATCTCCCATCATCTCTTCCGAGGCTCATATGGATATAACCAATAGCCTGAATCAAATCATCATCCCCAGAGTCTGTGCTTAACAATTCTTCTAATTCGATAATCTCTTTTTTCCCTAAGACATTTGCTTCTACTTCAAGATAATCAAAACCCATCAACGCTCTCATAACGCTATCTGTAATACTAGGAGAATATTCTCGACTTGTGCTAAGTTCTTCAATGCTAATGGGTTTTGTATCTACCCGCTTCTTAACTCCTCTCACATTGAGAAATATCGCAGGTCTAGAATTTACTTCCATAATTCTGAATTTACCGTAATTTCGCGTATTGTTATGTCGATCTGATTCATCATTTTTACTTTACGAAATACCCTTCAAGTGAGTACCCCCAGAGTACCCACAAATGTGGCTAAAGATGGCATATTTTGACATAATCTAGTATTTTTCAAAAATAAAAGGAAGGGCAAAATGCCCTCCCTTATTCTCTATAAGTCTTTATTATTACTAATCTTTAACAAGTGCCGGGGGCGGGACTCGAACCCGCATGGTCAATATGACCGAGGGATTTTAAGTCCCTTGCGTCTACCAGTTTCGCCACCCCGGCGAATGAGGCGACGACCGGATTCGAACCGGTGAATGAGGGTTTTGCAAACCCTTCCCTTAGCCATTTGGGTACGTCGCCTTAAAAAGAAATCCGCCTAATAGAGGGCGGACTCTTAAAAATCCTTGAGCGAGAGACGAGATTCGAACTCGCGACCACCACGTTGGCAACGTGGAGCTCTACCAGCTGAGCTACTCTCGCATTCATTATAAAAAGATAATAATTGTAGTTATTAACGCAAGCAAAAAATCATTGTTCGATAAGATCATCAAACACTGATTCTTCTTCAGAAATCTCATCTTCGATCAGAGGAAAATGAATACGGAATTCACTCACGAACGATTCAATTTTGTTATCAGAAGGAAAATCACCTGAAAGTAATATAAGTTCGTACGATGCCAAGTTTGCCAGTAGATCTATCTCTCGCTGGATACTTCGCTTTTTAGCTTTGAGCTCTTCCAATTTAGCAGCATCTTTTTTATTCGTATCATAAGCCTCTTCGATAGTACTTCCCTTTAATTTTAATTCAATTCTATCAAGATTCTTATCTACACGCTTCAGACTAAATAATCTTGAAGATATCTCAGTTAGTTCCGCTGATTTATTTTTATATGATACGCTGATCAGACCCAAATTCTGCCCTTCTGCACCCGCTTTATAGATTCCTCGTCCTTTTATTACTTTTGGTTGCAGAAGACTCTTGCCATCATGTCCGCCGATTATGAAATCAAGACCCTCCACTGAATCTGTAAATGCTTGTTCGACCTTGAAAGGCATGTTTGTCAAGGCTACTACCAAATCCACGTTGTTCTTGATCTCCTTCAGAACAGCTCTGGCTGATTCAACAGGATCTATTATCTCCACAGAAACGGGAAAATCGCCACTATCCCACGCCAGCCCAATAAACCCTATATTTATATCACCCACTTTCCTGATTATATATCTTTCGAACAATGGTTTGTGAAATTCACTATTCTGAATATTCGAAGATATAAAAGGAAAATTTGCTCTGTCTTTGAGAGATAGCAGAAACGATTCACCCAACAAAAATTCATCATCGCCCACATTTAATGCAGTAGTTTTCATTTCATTGAACGATTCCAAAATTAAAACTGCTTTTGCAGCCATTTCATTTTTCGTAGAATCAAAGTATACGCCTTTTTGGAAAAATAGGTCTCCGCTGTCCACAACAAATACCAATTTCCCTTCAGAACGTAATTTGTTCAGATAACTTGCTTTCCTGGCAAGACCGCCGGCAGGATTAGTTTTTCAACCACACGGATCAATTTCACCATTAACATTTCCGGTAAATATGATACTGAAATCTGATGTAGGATTTTTCTTATTAGTATCCTTACAGGTTCCATTGCTAAACACAACTGCCAGTGTGATTATTAAATACAGTGATTTCACTTATCCGACCTAATTTAAAATTCTATTTAAATATATAATATATCAGAGTGGAAATAGATGCAACTATGATGTTTTAAGATTCGGAGAAGATATTACTTAATCAGATGGTACTAACTTATTAAATAAAAACTATTTTTTAATTTTTAAGTTTTTGAAGTCGATCATTCAATGAATTCAATAACTGCTCAATTTTGAGTTTAGTTCTCGGTTCGTCGGCTCGACCGAGAGATATCAGGACGCGTTGTTTCGTGGTTTTTCCCTCTCTCCTGTTTTCTACTATTTGGAGATATTCATATTTTTCAGTTTTCTTTAGCCGCACGAACATAAATAAATTTCCTTTTAGTAGAATACTACTGAACATTGGATTTATTATTAGTATATATATATTATTATATCATATTAGTCAAGTTTTATTTCAATCTTCTTATTTATATTATTACATTCAATTATATCGCTATATAATGGCATGATGAGATCTTATCAGTATTAACTACTGCAGATAGAACCAAGTAATTGACGATAATTAATATAGAATTCAATCGGCACTTATCGTATATTTCCACTTCGACTCGCATGAATTATATTCAAAAAATAAAATTTTTATATCGGGCAAGACGCTACCGCCATCTTCTTGATAAGCCTGAAATTGCGTTTATTTTATCAAATGTGCGTGATAACTATTGCGCATTGGATATTGGTGCGCATAAAGGAGCATATACATATTGGATGCATAATGCTGTCGGACCGAACGGAAGGGTATTCGCGTTCGAACCTCAGATTGAATTGGCTGATTACCTTAAGAAGATGATCATAATAATGGGAATGGAAAATGTTATCGTAGAGCACTTGGCAATTTCCTCTAACGTTGGTCACTCCAATCTCACGATACCCGGTGAGGGACCTTCTCCCGGAGCGACTCTTGAATCGGGATTAGTTAAAAATGAATCAAATTCTTATCGAGTTCCCCTGACGACAATAGATAGTTATTTCAGTGACAAACCCGAATTGGAGATAAACTTTATTAAATGTGATGTTGAAGGACATGAACTGGATGTTTTTAAAGGCGCTGAAAATACTTTAACAAAATTCCATCCAAACTTGATTTTTGAATGTGAACAGCGACACCATAAAAGTGATTCTATTCAAGATGTTTTTGCTTTTTTACATAACCTTGGTTATAAAGGGTATTTTTTTCAGAATGGAAATATTCATCCATTAGGGAAATTTAATTATGAGCAAGGTACTAATATTAATGACCCCGAATACGTAAATAATTTTCTCTTTACCGTAGAAAATATTTTACTTGAATGACGGATTATCATTTAAATAATCTTGAGATTGTTGTAATGTTTCAGATGTCTTTAGATAAATTAAAACTAATACTTATTTGAAAGGTGAAGCAAATATGAAATTAACTGTTCAATTTGTTTTATTGATATCGTCTATATCCTTACTCGTAAATAATCAACTTATAGCCCAAGAACTTATAACTCACTCGGTGGGCGATGATATTTCGGTAGAGGAAGCCCTTGCTTATGAACTGTTTTCGGATATTTCCGGATTCAGGGGAGCTAAATTTAAAAAAACATTTGATGTAAGATTTGGATATTTAATGATCTACGAATATGAGGACGAGAAAGATGCTTATACTATTTCTGTTCAATTTGTTACCTCTCTAAAGAAACTCATCAATTTGTCACTCGTTCAATCTGATTCTGTTGACTCAGGACTTAAAATTCATAACTATCAAAAAATCAAATTAAATCTTAAGTCAGGCACTTCTTTGATAGGCAGTTTTATGAAATGGCGAGGAATTTATATCACTATCATGACGGAATTCGGAGAGCAGAGCATCGATCTTGATTTGATTTACGAACTCACGTTGCTTGAATCAGTACATTTCAAGGATGGTGTATATACTCAGCCCGACCCAAACTATACTCGGTTATTTTTTTCGCCTACCGGAAGAAACCTTAAAGAAGGAAAAGGATACTTTGCAGATTATCAAGTAGTATTCCCAGGTGTGGCTTTTGGTATTAGCGATAAACTTACTATTGGAGGTGGAATCTTCCCATTTATCAGTAGCGATTTCGTAATGGCCTGGTTTACGCCCAAATTGGGTGTAGTAGAAACAGATGATTACGCAATTGCGGTTGGCTTACTTTCTATATTTGTTGGAGGTACCGGCGACACCTTTAACGCAGGCATAATTTACGGCGTCGGTACATGGGGCAATCCGGACAAAGCGGTCACATTTGGTCTCGGATATGGTTACGCAGAATCCGAGCTTGCCGATAAGCCTATGGTAATGATTGGCTATGAAAAACGAATAGGAAAAAGAACTAAATTCCTAAGCGAGAACTGGATTTTTCCCGGTGTTGATGACCCTCTCATTTCTCTAGGCATCCGATGGTTCGGAGAAAAAATGGCACTTGACTTCGGTATGTTCAGAACTACCGGAATGGAATTCTTAGGCGTTCCCTGGGTAGACTTTATCGTTAACTTCTAAAGGCAAGTTAAAATCGGGCTGCGTGGAATTCTCCCCGAAAAATATTGGAATATTTTGGATTCCCTTATTATATTACATCGCTGACCCGGATTCCGTATAAACCACCAGAATCTTAAGCGACAAATTAACTGTAGGAGCTGCGAATTGATCGATGATGTAAAATGCAAAAAAATCATTTCCGAATCCCAGCTATTCACTGGTCTTAATTCACATGAAATTACCGGAATCCTAAAAAATGCCTATGAACAGAAATTCGAGGCAGGCAACATAATCATCAAAGAGGGAGATCCGATAAAGGGACTCAGTATTATAATCGAAGGTGAAACTTCTATACAGAAAAAAAATAACATGACCGGCAAAACAATAGAACTAAAGGTCAGGGGTGTAGGAGAATCACTCGGCGAGATGACACTAATTGATTCAGGCGCCGGATCAGTCACTGTGCGAGCAAAATCTGATGCAAAAATTGCGATCATCGATCTTGTATATTTGTCGGATGAGTTCGAAAATAACCCAAGGATGCGTGGTGATATCGCAATTAATATCGCCAGAATATTAAGCAAACGGTTGCGTCAGGCAACTGAGTATGCCGCAGCCAAAACCGGATTATAACGGAACCAATCTATCAGAATAAAGGATGCTCACAAGGAGAATTGGGCTCAAAGAGTAGCGGGGAGCAGATTCGAACTGCCGACCTACGGGTTATGAGTCCGTCGCTCTCACCAACTGAGCTACCCCGCCGTAAATACGTTTGAAAAATAGAATCTTACTTTGAGAATGGCAATCTTAATTTAGAATTAATAGAAAGATATTCGAGTAGATTTAAATTCGATTAGATACTTTTCAGGATATCTATCACATTATCCACAGAAAACGGTTTTTTTAAAAAACCTGCAGATCGGTTGATAATTTCCATATTCTCTTTGCCTACCACATAGCCTGACATAAATATAAATGGCGTATCAATCAGATCTTTCTCTACTTTTTGAAATATTTCCAAACCATCAATATCCGGTAATTTTATATCGCACATTATCAAATCATACTTGTTGTTTTTAATAAATTCGAGGCCATCGCTGCCGTTGGAAGCTGATTTTGCACTGATGCCTTGAGTTTTTATGACCTCAACTAAAAGCTTTAACACAGCATCATTATCATCAATTATCAGTACATTTTTTACACCTGCTTTTATCGTACCGGCTGATTTATTAATGTCGACTATTTCCAGCCCGCCGGCATAATCCATCGTCTCAACAGAAGTCAGGTTAAGCATTTTTTCTACGAGTGTGGAAATACGTTTTAGATGATCGGGAATATTCTCTAAAAGGTGACTGTTTTCTTTCCAGTTATTTTTCGCGAGATCGGATATTATCGTCAGTGATTGAAGCGGTTGACTTATTTCGTGAGCTACCGCCGCGGCTAATTTTTGAGTGGATTCATACCTTTCCTTTTCAAGACTCTTCTCTTGTAGCTCCAAATTCTCGATCAGGCGGCTAATTCTACCGGAAACGGCCATGACCAATTCCACCTCCTCTTTAACAGTGGGAATTTCATCAGCATATCCTACCTCGATAGAACCAACGATATTTCCGAGAACATTTAATTCTCCAGATATTAATTGCCCTTCCGAGATATTATGTTCATTCACTGTATGCTTCTCAGCGCCGACATTAATCTTAATCCAGGCCTTCTCAGGAAAACGAAGAGCATTAACCATTATGGAGCTAATTTTTGCGAGCGGAACATTTAGTTTTTTGTTCTCTTCAATAATTCTATCAATAGAGTATAATGAAGTTAACTCTTTTACCCGGTATCGAAGAGTTTCGGATAAATTTAATTTTTCGTCTTCAATGTTCTTCCGTTCCGTAATGTCTTCGCTGGTACCTAAAACCCCTATTACATTCCCCTTTGTATCGATTAAAGGTATTCTGCTCAGATCTTGCCAAGCTTCCTCCCCATTTTCGCGTACTTCCATTCTATTGGAATGTATTTCAGGATTTTTAGTTTCCATGACCCTGATATCGCTTTCGCGGAAAAAATCAGCGTCTTTGGGATTCGAAACTATTTCGTAATCTGTCTTTCCGATGACTTCAGATGGAGATTTTAATCCGATACTTTCCGCAAATTTTTGGTTACAACCAAGAAATTCCAGGTCGGTGTTTTTCCAGAATATAAGTTGAGGTATATTATCAATTATATTTTGAAGAATCGCATCACTTCCCCCGAGATTGGCTGAGCTCTTATTAGCGACAGGAGTGTTTAGATGAAGATATACACCAATCGTTATGAATATTATACCTATCAGTGACCTAAAGATTAATTTCCCTGTTGTTGGCGAAATCAGTTGGTCCAGTAGCAAGCCTTTTTCGAATATAATGAAATCTATCGACGCATCTATCAACCAGAACCCAAATGCGAATCCCGTCCATAGTAAGATCATATTTACATTTTTGCTGATCATAGTTAAAAATAATCCGATTTCATTATAGACATAGTGATAAAAAGCACAATTTTACTAAAATGTGCCAGGTATCAACCATATAATGCAATTATTGTTTATCTCGTAGCAATTCATTTAGTAACTTTTCAACCATTAAACGCCTGTATTCACTACTTCCACGGACATCGGAAATAGGGGAACACTCCTTTGATGCCATTTTTCCTGCCTTTTTCAAAATATCTTCTGTTTTATCACTGTCATTTAGTAATTTTTCAGTCTTAGTAGCTCTTATAACTGTTGGTGCAACTGACCCAAGCGAGATTCTTACATTTTTGAATTTACCGTTTTTCACTCTATAGCTACACGCAATGGAGATTATCGCGATTGCCATTGCTTCCCGCTGACCAAGCTTATAGAAAAAACTAAATTCATCTTTTTCTAACGACTTGAAGGAAATTTCAGTTAGCAGTTCACCACGTTTAAGGATTGTTTTCCCGGGTCCTTTAAAGAAATTTTGAATATCAACACTTCTGTTGCCTTTCGCTGATTCAAGTCTCAATTTCGCTTCCAATGCGTATAATGGAGGTATGAGATCGCCTGCAGGTGAAGCGTTACAAAGATTTCCTCCTATCGTGGAGCGATTCCTGATCTGTGTTGCCGCAAAGAACGATGCCGCCTGACGTAATAACGGAGCATTCTCTGCAATGATTTTCGAATCGAGAAGCTCTGAAACCGTTGTTAGCGCGCCGATATTAACATATTTACCAGTCCTACGAATCCCTTTTAGTGATTTTATTCCCTTGATATCGAATAGTTTATTAGGCTTTGCGCCAAAATGCTCCATTTGTACAACCAGGTCTGTACCCCCTGCTAAGAGCAGATCTTTGCTCCGGTCGAACGAAGACTCTGATATAGCTCTTAAAAGTTCCTTTATATTAGCCGGTCTGATATAATCCACTAACGATTCTCCAATTTCAAAGCCTTTTCAATGGATTTAAATATCTTAACATAGCCGGTACAACGACACAGATTGCCTGATACGGCTGAAGGAATATCCGAAGATTGCATGAGCGAATTAGAATCCATTGCCGCACGCGCGGTCATTATAAATCCCGGGATACAAAAGCCACACTGTACTCCATGTTCATCAACGAATCCCTGTTGAATCGAATCGAGTTTACCGTCTATTTCAAGCCCTTCAATTGTCGTTAACTCAGCGTTGTCAGCCTCTACAGCCAATATAAGGCAAGCGTTAACAGCTTCGCCATTCATTATGATAGTGCATGAGCCGCATTCGCCTTCTCCGCATGCTTCTTTTGTGCCTGTGAGATGCAGATCTTCCCTAATAAAATCCAGAAGTAATTTTCTTGTATGTACTGATTTAGAGTATTTTACACCGTTTACTTTAAGTTTTAGATTATATAAAGACAATTATTTAACTTTCTGATATTACCGCGGAAATATCGGGTTCGATCTCTTCCGCTTTTAAATTTCCAATGGCAGCTTCGGGCGCTTTTAAACCATGACCTGTCAGTAGAAGAACCACTCTATCATTAGTAGATATAACGTTATCATTCAGACACTTACGGAGTCCTGTTAAAGAAGCAGCTGCAGATGGTTCAACAAATACTCCACACACAGATGATAACGTATTTACAGATTCAAGCATCCCATTATCAGAAACGGCTACGGCAGCTCCTTTAGAATCCCTTATTGCTCTCAACGCTTTATGGCCGTCACGAGGTTTGCCTACCGCAATGCCGTCTGCGATAGTGTTTACCTCAAAAGCTTTCAAATCGTCGCCACTTTCAAATGCTTCCACTATAGGCTTGGCTCCTTCTGCTTGAACAGCGATCAATCGCGGCATTTTAGATATAACGCCGATCTGAAGCAGATCATAAAATCCTTTATGGACTCCGCCTATAATACAGCCGTCTCCAACAGGAACAATGACCACATCGGGCGCTTCCCACCCCAATTGTTCGCATATTTCGAAGGCTACACTTTTCTTCCCCTCCGACAGATACGGATTATACCCCGAATTCCTGTTGTACCAACCGAATTTGGTTGTTGCCTCTACGCATAGATCAAATGCGTCATCATAATTACCTCTGATTTTAAATACTTTCGCGCCGTACAGCAACATTTGCGATATTTTCGGCACAGGAGCATTTTCAGGCACGAATATGTTTACATCTAAACCAATGGCGGCGGACAGACCGGACAAGGAAGACGCTGCGTTCCCCGTTGAGGCACAGGTTACTGTATTAATATTCAACTCTACGGCTTTCGAGAGCGCAATTGCGGTAGCTCTATCCTTCAGAGATGCTGTTGGGTTTTGCGTATCGTCCTTTAGATATAGTTCCGGCATTTCTAGCATCTCTCGTAGCCTAACACTCTTCACTAACGGAGTCCAACCAACATTCAGACCGCCAAGATTTAACGGTTCCACAGGTAAAAGAGGCGCATACCGCCAGATAGAATAATCTTTGCTGTTTTCCGGGCTGTTTTTTTCCCATTCTATTTTTGCTTTATCATAATCGTAAACAACTTCCAGGTTTCCGCCGCAGGATTCACACAGATACTGCATACCTGATTCGGCAACCTCGGCGCCGCATTCAATACATTTTAATCCTGTAACGTTTGGCACTATTTGCTCACATCGTTAATGCCATAATGGCTTTGCAGGTATGTAACCTGTTTTCGGCTTCTTGATACACGACAGATTGCTTCCCGTCTATAACAGAGTCTGTTACTTCATTACCTCTATCGGCGGGGAGACAATGCATATACACGGACTCGTCTTTAGCCGCTTTCATCAGATCATCGTCACACAGCCAATCAGAATACTTTTTGGATAATTCAAGCGACTCTTCAGGTTTTTCGAAGAGATCAAAACAGCCCCAACTTTTTGGATACACGATGTCTGCATCTTCAAAAGCTGCTTCCATTGAATCAACCAGTTCAAACTTCGTTCCGTTATCCGCAGCGTATTTTTCAGCCCTTTTTATCATTTCAGGCATAAGTTTGAATTCGGGGGGATGAGCGAGCACCACGTCCATTCCAAATCGCGGCATAAGTGAAATCAATCCCTGAGGAACTGACATGGGTTTTGCGTAAGACGGAGCGTAAGCCCAGCTCACTGCTATCTTCCTTCCTTTCAGATCATTCCCGTAAATTTCTCTGATCGTCATCAGATCTGCGATCGTCTGACAGGGATGGTCAACATCGCACTGCATATTGATTATAGGTATGTTTGAATGCTCCGCCACCGCACGCATATAACTGTTTCCTTCGCCCGGAAACAAGTCATGCCGAATTGCGATCCCGTGACCATAACCCGAGAGTATAATTCCCATATCCTTAGGGCTTTCACCATGAGCTACCTGAGAGGTTTCTGAATCTATAAAATGAGCGTGACCTCCCAATTGAGTCATACCTGCCTCAAACGAATTACGGGTTCGGGTAGATTTATCGAAGAAAAGCATGAACAGCGTTTTATCAGTGAGAATCCTGTGCGATTCACCGTTTCTGAATTTCTCTTTTAGTTCGCCTGCAACTTTTAGCAGTTCTTCCAATTCTTCATTCGACCAATCAGAAGTTTCTATATAATCTCTACCTTTTAGATCCAAATATTCTTCTCCGGTTAAACTGGATTATTATTTTCCGCCATTAGAATAAAAAGAAGGATAACCGGCATAAAATGCCGCCGCGCTCAGTAGATCCGATACGCTGACCTGATCGTTCACGGTATGTGTTACCTCTTCCACCGAAGGTCCGAGCCCGAATGTGGGTATCCCTTCTATTCCCATTGTATAAACACCGTTCGTACTGAAAGTCCATTTGTCAACTTCCGGCTCCTCGCCGAATATTTCTTTATATGCTGCTTTTGCAGATTCGAGAGCAGGGTGACCGGTCTCCAAATGCCAGGTAGGATAATATTTCTCCATTCCGACAACTTTACCTGTATAAGAAGTTGATTCATATTGCAGAACTTCAACTTTGCCGTCACTGCCAACTATTTCTCTAATTTCGGCGAGAGCGGATTCTTTCGTTTCGCCTGCTGTCAGCCGCCTGTCGATATATATCAATGCTTTATCGGGAATTGCGTTCAGCGAGGGTGTATCCACCTCCATTTTGGTAACGGCGACAGTACCCTTACCGAGAAAATCATCACCTTTAAGTTTCGGATCAAGCGCTTTGATCCCATCAATTATCCGCGTCATTTTATAGATGGCGTTCTCTCCCCTTTCAGGAGCGCTTCCATGACTCGATACTCCCCGCGTCGTCACCGTTATTTCCATTCTCCCCCTTTGTCCCCTATAAATTTTCAGTCCCGTGCATTCCCCAAGTACAACTACATCAGGACGTAAACCGTCTTCAGTTATCACCGTCTTATATGCCAATCCGTCAGCTACCTCTTCCTGTGCGGAGCCGACCACATACAATGTAACGCCTTCCAACGTGCCCATTTTCTTTGCGATAGCGCCGCCGTAGACCATTGAAGCGAGCCCGCCTTTATTATCCCCTGTCCCCCGACCATAAATGATCCCTTCCTCCACTTTCCCTTT
>CBDUTM010000019.1:0-11296 GCA_965369985.1 uncultured bacterium
ATATGTTCGATTGCGTTATTCCCACACGAAACGCCCGTAAGGGTACTGTTTATACCGGTGAAGGGAAATTAAATTTGAACAATGCTGTTTACAAATCAGATTCATCACCAATCGAAAAAGGATGCTCTTGCGAATCGTGTCAAAAATATTCTCGCTCTTATCTCAGGCATCTGTTCAAAATGGGGGAGACTTTAGCGGGCAGGGCAGCTACGATACACAATCTTCATTACTATATGAATCTTATGACCGGAATGAGAACCGCGATCAAGGAAAATAAATTTGACGACTTCCGAAAAGAGTTTTATCAGTCGCGAAAGAGCGAGTCGAACGCGAAGATAACAGAGGAAGTTGTTGAGTAATCATGATCTTAGTGACGAACTGAGTAATAGAATAAAGGCAGTGAATGGACAATTCAGATGATATAATAAAAATCTCGCCTCTCCCTGATCCAAAAAAGGCGAAGCAGTACGCGCACCTGAAATTAGCGGGCTCATTACTCAATACAATTTTGTATCTGATGTTTACCTTGGCAATTCTTTATACTGGGTTCAGCAAAAATCTTGCTCAATATTTTTCTACATTAACGGCAAACGATTATCAAAAACTCTTACTCTTTTTTGCGGCTTTGGGAATAGCCCAATCGATCATCGGATTTCCGATCAAATATTCTATCGGATTTAGTATGGAGCATCGTTACGGATTATCAGATCAAAGTTTCAAGAGCTGGATATGGCAAGGTTTCAAAGGACTCTTAGTCTCCCTGATAATCGGTGCTCCTTTGCTATTGCTGTTTTACTTCTTCCTAAGAAAATTCGGACAAATGTGGTGGATTCCAACAGGTCTATTCCTTTTCGGATTCAGTGTTCTTCTCGGAAGATTAGCGCCGACGCTGATTTTCCCGCTTTTCTACAAGTTTGTACCGCTGGATACGGGGGAGCTTGCCGAAAAAATAAAATCTATGGCAGAAAATGTGGGTATGAAACTAAGCGGTGTGTACAGTTTCAATCTCAGTAAAACTACTAAAAAGGCGAATGCGGCTTTTGCCGGTTTCGGAAAGTCCAAGAGAGTGCTGTTGGGTGATACGCTGTTGGACCTCATGACAGATAACGAGATACTAACAGTGTTGGCTCATGAGCTCGGTCACTATCGGCTAAAGCATGTGCCGAAACTCATCGTGGCAGGAATGATCACGACGTTTTTCGGGTTATATATCGCCGCAGAACTATATTCAA
Organism: uncultured bacterium; assembly: GCA_965369985.1. GTDB lineage: Bacteria > Fidelibacterota > SORT01 > SORT01 > SORT01 > JACZTG01. The sequence goes on from CBDUTM010000019.1 coordinate 1,233, forward strand.
CAACGCTCCATCATTTCGGATTCAGCAGCATTGTCGATATCGGAGCGCTTCCGTTACTTTCGCTCTGGCTAATGGCATATTCTTTTCTTACGAACCCGTTAACAAATATTCTTTCCCGTGAGTTTGAGCGGCAGGCGGACCAATATGCTTTGGATATTTCGAAGGACCCGGAAGCGTTTAAATCTGCTCTCACGAGACTGGCAAACTTAAATCTGGCAGATGTAGACCCGCACCCGATAATCGAATTTATATTTCACAGCCATCCTGCCATAAGCAAAAGGCTATCTGCCATAGATTCTTATGAAAAATAAAGGAGTAATTCTGTAATGTCCTGGATAGAGATGATTTCGTTTGATGATTCCGAAGGTGATTTGAGAGAAAAGTTTGAACCGCTTCAATATGCAGAGGGTAAAATAGACCATATAATGCAGATTCATAGTCTATTGCCTGCAACAATGACCTCACACTCCAAATTTTATCGTGATATTATGTATGGTCGATCAGATCTATCCCGTAAAGAGCGCGAGCTTGCGGCAACTGTGGTCTCTATCGCCAATGAGTGTCATTACTGAATTGTACACCACGGAGAGGCTCTCCGTCGGCTGTCCCGAATGGACAATATCGTTGATGAACTCAAGAAAAATGAAGTGCCTGATTTTTTGTCTGACAGGGAAAAATCTATAGTCCAATATGTGCTAAAGATAACAAAAACTCCATCTGAAATGACAAAGGATGATGTGGATGATTTGAAAAAAGTGGGATTGTCAGAGGCAGCTGTTTTGAATCTTGTTCTTGTAGCGGGTTATTTCGCCTTTGTTAACAGGCTTGCAGACGGATTGGGAATTAATTTGGAGGATTACTGGGAGCGTTGAACTCAATTCGGTTTATCTCTCTGAATCGCCATAATACTTTCACTAAAACCGCTTTTAATTAGTATCAATATTGAGTAAATTCATTGTTTGGATAAGCTTTTTATACAGAACTCAAATGATTCAGGCGTAAAGGGTTACGACCTTTCTAAACGGTATATTTATATAAATAGCATCGCATTTTCAGGAATTATTATCTTTCTTTTTTTCTTGTACGGCTGTGCATCAAAAGGTCCTATTTCAGGCGGGCCAGTTGATGACATACCACCGCTGATACTTAATACAGTTCCCGAAAATTTATCTCTGATGGTGAAAAATGATATTGAAGTAAAATTTGAATTCAATGAACGAATGAATCGATCAAGTGTTGAAAAAGCGATTTTTATTTCTCCTGTTCCCGATTCCAAACCTGAATACAAATGGAACGGATATAAGAATCTTACTCTGAGGTTCGGCGATGAGCTGACTGAGGACAGAACGTATGTGATAAGTATCGGCAGCGCCGCCGCCGATGAGCATAAAATCAAACTGGGGGAAAGTTATAATCTTGCGTTTTCTACAGGAGACCGCATTGATAATGGAACTATAGCCGGAGCGGTATTCGGTCATGCAAAAAAGAGCAAGGTATTACTGTTTGCCTATCTGTTGGAAGATTCACTGGATGTTGAGCCTGCGGAAACAAACCCTGATTATATAACCCAACCAAACAATAATGGCGAGTATCGGTTTATGCATCTTGCTTACGGGAGATATAGAGTTTTCGCTGTGGAAGACCTTGACGAGAATGGCAAATATTTCATCGGAAAAGATAATATCGCCATTTCCACAAAAGATGATGCAGTATTAGTTGAAACAGACACTTCAGCCACGTTTTCTTTTTACGGATTCCAATCAATAGATACGCTCAATCCGGTGATTGTATCCCTGCTGACGATAGATAACCGACACCTGACAATTCGTTCGCTCGAACCACTTGTCTTACCCGATAATATCGATTCGATCTGGGCGGTGTCGAGAAGAGATGAGCAAAAGATCATTCCCAAGGTTATGTATCCGGACGTGGAGGAAGCAAATATATTTCATCTACATTTTGAAGGACTGAGTGATAATACGGAATATGATATTTTTTTTGGCGGACTAAAGGATCTTTCAGATAATAAATTGGATTCGATCTCAAGAAAAAGAACCTTCACATCATCAGCCGAACGGGATACTACTCCACCGCAACTTATTTCAGTGACTCCTCAAAGAGGAAATGAAGTGGTATATTCAGGTGATCATATCAAAATTAATTTCGATGAGGGCATTCAGAAGGAAAGTATATTATCTGCATTAAATATATTCATATCGGATAGCGTCTCTGTTAATTATGATCTTGTTTCCAAGTATCCAAATAAGTGGGAAGCGTTCACCACCGATGGATGGAAGTCCGGACGAAATTATAAGATACAAATGAATCTTGAAGAGATCAGAGATCTGCGTGGTAATTCCATGCCCGATAGTTTATGGTCGAGTAAATTCCAAGTAGTTGCAAATGATACTTTCGGTATCATCAGCGGACTGCTGGTCGATGATTTAGAAAGCGGTGTTGCCATCCATCTGACTGCCTCACCCTTTAATAAAAAGGCGAAAAAACTATATTCGAAAGTAGATACGGTCGGAAATTTTCAGTTTGATAAAGTGCTACCGGGCAAATACTTTTTGAGTGCGTACGGCGACACAGATGAAGACGGGAATTACACTTTAGGCATTCCTGTACCTTATACCTTGTCGGAACGGTTCTTTCAGGGGATCGACACCGTAATTGTCCGTTCGAGATGGGAAACGGCTGACCATAAGATAATATTCACCGAGGAATGACTGTTGGCGAAAGATTATAAATTTTTAAAAATGCACGGAGCCGAAAACGATTTTGTTGTGTTTAATGAATTTGACGGTTCAGTTCCCGAAATTGATGATAATATGGCGGCCAAGATCTGTGACAGGAAGGGTGGAGTGGGAGCTGATGGAATCCTATTTCTCATGAAAGATTCTTCCTCCGATTTTCAAATGCGATATCTAAATTCGGATGGTTCCGAAGGAAGTATGTGTGGAAATGGGGCAAGGTGTCTGGTGAAATTAGCTGAAAAATTGTTTGATAAAAAGGAGTTCACATTTACCGCGACGGACGGAGAACATAGAGGATGGATAGAGGAAAACTCCGTGAAAGTCACTATTTTAACTGAATCACAGATAAAGCCGTGTTCAGTTAATGATAGAGAAGGGTTCTTGATCGACACCGGAGCTCCTCATTTTGTTACGGACCTGACGAATGATGATTTAAAAGACCTTTCAAGCGCGGGGAAAGAATTGCGCCACAGCAAGGAATTTGAATTCGGCGCAAATATTGATTTTATAAAAATTGAGAATGATAATATTTCTGTTCGCACGTACGAGCGCGGCGTGGAGTCACTTACAAGGGCATGTGGAACAGGAGCTGTGGCGGTAGCGCTCACCCTCCGAAAAACAAGAGAGATGAATTTCCCTATGGATCTGCAATTCCCGGGCGGTCTTTTGACCGTTCATGAGAGTGATAGAGAGGGAGAAGTGATATTGGAAGGTGCGGTAAAAATTGTATATAGTGGTAGTTTATCATTATAATAGAATTATACATGATCATTGTACAATCAAAATTTAAGTTCGTGGGTGCCATCTGATGTATGGCGTAATCATCGCAGGGGGTAATGGCGAGCGATTTTGGCCTCACAGCAGATCTCATAAGCCTAAACAATTCTTAATGATGGTCGGTAATATTACCATGCTCAGAGCAACGTTCAATAGGATAGTTAAAATTGTTCCTGTCAAAAATATAATAGTAGTTACAAATAAGCTCCTACTCAAGCTTGTGCAAGATCAACTTCCTGAATTAGATAAAAAAAATATATTGATAGAGCCTAAATCAAGGAACACCGCTCCTGCAATTGCGCTAGCTGCTTTATATATCAATGAAATAGAACCTGATGCAACCATGGCGGTCTTTCCAGCTGACCATGTGATCAAAAATCAAGAAAAGTTCCGGCAAGCATTGCGGCATGCACGGAAATTGGCAGAGAGGACCGACGGATTAGTGACTATTGGAATACCGCCGGAAAGACCTGAAACGGGGTACGGATATATTCAGGCAAATTTTTCTGAAGAAATTCAAGGGAGTTATAAGGTAAAGACCTTTGCCGAAAAACCGACATTAGGAACCGCGAAACGCTTTATCAAAAGTGGCGACTTTTTCTGGAACAGCGGTATGTTCATCTGGCGAGCGTCTGTAATTCTACGCGAAATGGAAGAAAACATACCCGAGCTCTATCAGCCGTTGGCTAAATTGAAGGGACAGTTCAAATCTAAAACATTTTCGTCAAAACTGAAAAAGGCTTTCTCTGCTATAAAATCTACTTCAATAGATTATGCAGTTATGGAAGTTTCTAAAAACGTCTATATGGTTAAGGGTGAATTCGAGTGGAACGATTTAGGATCATGGGAAGCGTTGTACGACCTTAGCAATACGAATAAAGATGGTAATGCGTTGGAGGGCAATGTTAGTGTGATCGATACGAAAAATTCATTAATAAAAACTACGGGCAAATATGTAGCGACTATCGGGCTTGAAGAAATGATAGTGATTGCCACAGATGATGTCGTATTAATAGCTCCGCGGGAGCGTGCTCAGGAGATAAAAGATTTAGTTAAATCTCTCAAGAAGAGCGCTAACAAAAAGTATTTATGATGAAATCAGAAAGGATGTTAGAAGAATTAGAAATTCTTGCCGAGAAACTTGCATTGACAGTAAGATACGAGCGAGGCGATTTTCAAGGAGATCTATGTTTCATAGATGACGATGGCGTTATAATTATCCAAAAGAAAGCCATAATTGAAAAGAAAATTGCGGTGCTTGCACGAGGAATGAGCAGAGTCGATCTCGGAAACGTCTTTGTTCTCCCTGAAATCAGAAAACTTCTCGAATCTAAAGAAAAAGAGAATGCCGACGAATCAGAGGGTGACGTGATTGATACCCGAGATTAGTTTTCACCTTTCCATATCTGAGTCAAATCATAGGTAAAATTATCAAAACAACTGAGGTAGATAAAACTGCTGCTGGCCTTCAGCGGATAGAGGACTACGTCAATGCCTATAAATATGGCGGAGATTATCTTACTTTTGTAAATGAGTTGGCGCTGATCCTTTCTGAAACGCTTGAAACCCGCATGACGGCTATCTTTATGGATATGGGCAAGGCTTTTACTTTAGATGCGATTCATGGCTCACTGTCGGGTGAAGTACTTAAGATGAGTGTTCTCGGGGGCGGTAATTTTGAGGAATTGCTCTTAGCATCAGCAGATTATTTAGAATTGAAAGAGGATTTATATTTTCGGACGGCGGAAAATGAGCGTATCTGCCTGATGTGTATGGATGCCGGATTCAAATACGTTGTTCCGTTGAAGATAGATGATAAAATTGTTGGAATGTTATTTACCGAGCGATTGAATGATAAGTATTTTAATGACAAAGCAGGTAGAAAATTTAAGGAAATATTAAGTCTTATCAGTCAAAAGCTCAGGTTAGGAAAAGCTGATCTTATCCTTGAAAAGGAATCTCTCAGAATAGCCACCATGTTCGGATTAACAGAAAAACTCTCAGCAATTACCGCAACAGAGGAACTGTTGAAAACCATACTTGATTATCTGAAAGGCGTAATTGATTATGATGCAGCCGGTATATTCCTGATAGAAGGGAATAACAAAAAAATTAAGAACAGATATCAGATAGGATATGAATTAGAACGTCTGAATGAGGTCGATCTGAAAGTCGGTAAGGGAATCATCGGTTCAAGCATCGAATCAAAAAAAGCCATACTCACGCCTGATGTTTCTTTGGAGCCTAAATATGTCGTAGCTAGAGAAGAAACAAATTCAGAGATCTGCGTACCGCTGATTCGAGGTGATAAAGTATTAGGCGCCTTCAACGTCGAAAACGATAAAAGTTATGCGTATGGATTTGATGATCTTGATATGCTCACAGGCGTCGCAAACATTGCGGCAGTTGCAATTGATAACGCCCGTTTATTGAAGATATCCAAGGAAAAGCGGGAAATAGAAAGGGATATAAAAATAGCCGCAGACATTCAAAAAGCACTGCTTCCGCATCATTTACCCGAAGTGGAAGGATTAGAGATAGCCGCATCTACAATACAAAGTAAGAAGGTCGGGGGTGATTTGTATGATGTGTCGATGTTCGCAAGCGGAAGAGTATCAATAACTATCGGCGATGTTTCGGGCAAAGGAGTTCCCGCAGCAATTTTGATGGCTAATTTATACGCCTCATATAAGGGACTTGCGCGAACGAATCTCCCCGTTGAAGAATTGGTGAATCAGCTGAATCTCCTGATCTATAACGCCACGGATAATGACAGATATGCCACATTCTTTTATGGAGTATATGATCCTGAAGAGAGACAGATGGCATATTGTAATGGCGGTCATAACGCTCCTCTGGTCATACGCTCAGACGGAAATATCGAATTGCTGGAAACCGGCGGGCCTGCTATAGGTTTTGTGACTGATGCGGAATATAAATCCGGAATAGTCAAGTTTAATGCGGGCGACTATCTACTTTTATATACGGATGGTGTCACAGAAGCGGAGAACGAGAATGGTGATTTTTATGAAATCGAAAAATTATTAGAAATATCATTGAAGTCTTTGGGTAGATCCGCAACTGAATTGCACGATAAAATTATACAGGATTTACATAAATTTTCAAAAGGTTCTAAGAGTAAATCGGATGATGTCACTCTTATTAGTATCCGTATAATCTAATAACATTTCATCTGAAAAATGAACCTATAAGAGCTTGACTGTCCTCTATAATTTAGTTATAGTAAATGGCTTTTGGAGGAGACTTGGCGGGTGATGATACTCGATTATCTAAGACAAAACGTTGAAAAGTATCCCGAGGGAATATTCCTCGTATCGGGAACTGAAAGTTATACCTACTCCCAATTTTACAATAAGATGAATCAATTTTCCGCACGCCTGAATCAATTGGAAATAGGTAAAGGTGACAGAGTTTGCATCATGCTGCCGAATATCCTTGAATGGATAATCGCTTATTATTCCATATTGAATATCGGGGCTGTGGTCATTCCAATTAATATCATGCTGAAAGATAATGAGATCAAATATCTGCTGACTGACAGTGGCGCAAAAAGTGTGATATTTTGGGATGGATTCTCTTCAGATGTGTTAAAAGCAGCATCGAGCGGCGACTGCGATATTTTGATTAAATGCGGTGGAAATAAAATTGAAGGAATTCATGAATTCGAAAAATCAGAGTCCCATTTTAACGCTAGAGATGAATCAGTTGAGGTGAGCGAAGATGATACTTGCGTAATTTTCTATACCCCGGGCACAACAGGTAAGCCAATGGGAGTTGAGCTCTCGCAAAAGAGTATTGTCGAGAACGCTCTGTCGTGTTCGATCCTTCTTCCTGTGGGTCCATCAGATTCAATAATCGGGGTTTTACCGCTGTTTCATTCGTTCGGACATACCGCTGTTTTAAACCTTACGATGGTCTTGGGAGCAAAGTTGGTACTTGTCCAACGTTTTGAGCCTTTAGAATTATCTGAAATGATAAAATCTTTATCTCCGAGCCTCTTTTTTGGTGTTCCGTCTATGTATTACGCCATTTTAAATGACCCGCGAATTGAAATCGATTCGTTTCAAAAGGTTAAGTATTGCATTTCCGGAGCTGCTAAATTAGCAACGAATCTTCTTGAAGATTTTGAGAAAAAATTTAATTGTGTGATACTTGAAGGATATGGTCTCACAGAGGCCGGGCCTGTCGTATCTTTCAACAAGAATGCATCTCTGCGGCGACCGGGCTCGATCGGATTTCCCATTGATGGAGTTGAAATGAACATCTTTGATGATGAGGGAAACGAGATCGACCGTGGGCAGATCGGTGAGATAGTAGTCCGCGGAGAAAGTGTTATGAAAGGATATCTAAATGATCCTGATGCCACCAAAAAAAGTTTTATTAATGGTTGGCTTCGGACAGGTGACCTTGCTCGCGTGGACGATGAAGGTTATTATTATATCGTTGACAGGAAATCCGACTTGATAATCAAACATGGATTTAATGTATATCCTAAGGAAATCGAAAATGAATTGATTACTCATCCTGATATAAAAGAATGTTCCGTCATCGGGATTCGCGATGAAGCTGTTGGAGAAAAGATAAAAGTGTGCGTGGTTCCTGCGAATGGCAATTCAATGAAGAAAGATGAAATAATTAATTACTGCTCAGAACGAATGGCTGCATATAAAGTACCGGATATCGTGGAGATTATGGCTGGCTTGCCTAAAAATGCCTCAGGAAAAGTATTGAAAAAATCTTTAAGAATGCTGCATAAGTATTAGGGAGGAATTAAGGTTGAAAGAGTATAAATCAGAAGATATAAGGAATATTACGCTCATTGGACATTCAGGCAGCGGAAAGACAACGCTAACTGAAGCAATGCTATTTTCCGCAGGGTCCATAAGTAAGCAGGGGAATGTTGAAGAGGGCAATACCACATCTGATTATCGTAGCGATGAAAAAGAAAGACAAATTTCAATCCAAACATCTTTAAATCAATTTGAATACAACGGTTGTAAAGTAAGCGTTCTTGATACTCCCGGATACTCTGATTTTGTCGGAGAAGTTAAAAGTGCTCTCAGAATTTCTGATATGGCTCTAATTACGTTTCATGCCGCAGCCGGTGTTGAAGTTGGAACCGAGCAAGCATGGGAGTTCGCAAGGGATCGAAATCTTGGAACCGTGTTTGCCGTAAACTTTCTGGACAAAGAAAACGCCAACTATGATCAAGTGATAAAGGTCGCTAAAGAACGCTTCGGCCAAGGGATATTACCCGTACAATTTCCAATCAATCAGGGAGTTAATTTTGATTCAATTGTGGACGTCATCTCGGGAAAATTACTAAAATTTGCCAAAGACGGGAGTGGCAAATCCACAACTGAGGAAATTCCGAGTGAACATCAAGATCACGCTGATCATCTGAAAGTAGCGCTTATAGATGCCGCTGCCGAAACGGACGATGCCTTGCTTGAAAAATATTTAGAGAGCGGAGTCCTTTCAGATGAAGAGCTGTTAAAAGGTGTCAGATTTGGCATTGCTGCCGGGATACTACATCCGGTTTACTGCATCTCGGCTTCAGCTAATATGGGTGTGCGGGAAATTTTGGACGGAATAACTAATTATGGTACTTCACCGGTTGATATTCCTAATCCTGTGGGCTTAAAGCCGGGAACAGAAGAGGAATTAGAGCGTAAGGTATCCACCTCGGAAAAGACATCAGCGTTTATATTCAAAACTGTAAGTGAAGCGCATGTGGGAGAACTTTCATTCTTCAGGGTATATTCAGGAATCATAAAATCAGGACTTGATCTGATTAACTCAAGCCGGAGTAAATCGGAGAGGATAGCCCAGATTTTTTCCATAACGGGGCACGAACGAAAGGAAATTAAGGAACTTCCTGCGGGAGATATCGGTGCGGTAGTCAAGCTGAAGAACACTCATACGGGGGATACTCTTTGTGATTCCAAAAACCAGATTGTTTACGAACCAACGAAATATCCTACAGCTGTTTTGAGCGTTGCTGTAACTGCTCCAAATCCGGGGGAAGAAGATAAAATTGGAACAGGACTGGGTTCCCTCCATGAAGAAGATCCCTCCTTTCATCTCGAAATTGACGCTGAATTATCACAAATGTTGGTGCACTCACAGGGTGAGCTTCACCTTGAAGTCATACTTTCACGTTTGAAAAGACGATTCTCGGTGGATGTAGTAACTAAGCAACCTCGCATACCTTACCGCGAAACAATCAAATCTTCTGCCGACTTTAGAGCAAAATATAAAAAGCAGTCAGGAGGAAGAGGGCAATATGGCGATGCTCACGTGAAAGTTGAGCCCCTTCCCCGGGGGAAGGGATTCGAGTTTGTAAGTAAAGTTGTGGGCGGAGTTATACCGACCAAATTCATTCCTTCCGTGGAAAGAGGAGTCAATGAAACTGTTTTAAAAGGAATAATTGCGGAAAGTAAGATAGTAGATCTAAGAGCGACGGTATTTGACGGTTCGTATCACGCTGTGGACTCTTCTGACGTGGCA
>CBDUTM010000020.1:0-11181 GCA_965369985.1 uncultured bacterium
TATATCTGTTATCGGCTTAGATCATAAAATCTCAAACAATATCGTCTCTCCTCCCTCACTCCGATATACCTCTTTGTATGATTCGGGGTTTTTATCTATCAAAGGCTTCAAATACGGCATCGTCCTGATTCTCATATCTGTCAAGGGGTAATCAAGATCATCCGATACTATATGCGAGACCCTATAATAATTTAAATATGCTTTTATCTCTTCAGGATCGTCTATGAACGGAAATGCAAGAGTTCTTCGGAGCGAATGTAGATAAAATTCCTCACCCACTCTAACAGCTACTATGGCATCCGGTGGAAGATTTTTATTTGCCCATTTCGCCGTTTCGAAATATCCGCTCCATTGCCGCAAGAGTGGTTTTGATGACTCAGCTTCCAATGGTATTAAGGAAAATAAATTAATAACTCCCAACAAAAGCATGAATCCAACTGACACCTTTGACGGCAGATTAAAATACTCAGTCAGTTTTCCGATGCTGATAAATATGAGAGGATATAAAAGCAGGAGCATGGGGAGTAAAAAACGTTGCCCGGTATAAACATTCGGGAAAACAAGTAAGATCATCAGGTATATCAATATATATAATCCCACAACTGTTTTTTGAAAATTCAGCCGAATATATCCATAGATTATCCCTGATGTGAGCAATAATCCTGTAATCCAGCCGATTATGCTCTCGTTTCCATAATGCTGCTGAAAGGTTGGTATCATGGAAGCAGGGAGATATACTGAAATATAGTTAATAAGATTTATCCCTATTCTTTCAGCAATGTCAATTATTCCCGCCTGTTCTCCGCCGGATAATAATGGGTTCAGCGAGCTGATAATTTTAAAATGCGTCTGACTCGTTAAATTCATTCCTCTAACTATCCATGGAATTATCGCAATGCCGAAAAATAAAGCTGAGACGCCGGCTCGATTCCATCTTTTATTCAGAAGCTCATTGGTTACTATAGCAGCTGTAAGGGCAATACCGACAGATCTCATATAATACGCCCCGACAGCTAAGAGAAGCGCCCACCACCAGTTATAATCTTTCAAATCCACTTCGTCTTTGGCTCGAGATAAAAGAAACAAACATGATCCTGAAAGGAATATGAATGGAATTTCTGTCAACATAATTGAAGCGTGTTTCAAAACCCAATAATTAAATATAAAGGGAGTAAGAATAACTATTGTTGAAAGATAGCTAAATTTCATCTTTCGATAATAAAAAAAGAAAATGGCTACCGAGCCGAAAAGAAATAATCCGTTCACCGATTTTATAAATGATATTGAGCCGGAAAATGCGATGGATAACAACGCTATCAAAAGAGGATATAGCGGTGAGGATAAACCGTCAGGCTGTTGCCCCACGTCCCATATCTGAGTAAATCCGGCACCTGCGGCAACTGATTGCCCCAATAGGTAATAACGGGAGCAATCTGAGAGATAGCCGAGTTTTGCGTTAAATGTAAACACAAATGTGATAATGGATAACAGTAAGATCAGTATTAGGTAAGGCGCAGATTTCTTTAATTGGGCAATTCCTGCAGACAACGAATTTTCCATACTTTAATTTAATCGTTTGAATTAGACTTTGGAAAAGATATATTTTTTCTTCCAAGATAAATAACTATGAGTAGAATGGAAACTATCAAAATAGGCGTTATTGGCGCAGGTCACCTTGGTGCATCTCATATTCGTAATCTTCAGACAATTGAAGGAGTAGAATTAGTTGGGTTTCATGATATTGACATGAATCGCGCAAATGAGGTTTCCAAAGAATTAAAATCAAAAAATTTTGAATCCCAGGCAGAACTGCTCGGTCTAGTTAATGCGGTGACCATTGTGACACCTACGAAAACCCACTATGAAATTGCTTCAGAAGCCTTGGAAAATGGATTAAATATATTTATAGAAAAACCTATCTGTTTTGATCCCGATGATGCACGAAAACTTGTAGTGTTATCCAAAAGCAACGACTGCGTCTTACAAGTGGGTCATATTGAGCGCTTCAGCGGCGCTTACCAGGCGATTGCTCATAAAGATCTAAATCCTATGTTTGTAGAATGCCATAGGCTGATGGAGTTTCAGCCTAGAAATTTGGATGTGGCTGTTGTCCACGACCTTATGATACATGACATCGACCTTGTATTACATATGACAGGCGCGAAACCGATTAAAATCGATGCCAGCGGTGTTTCTGTGATCACGAATTCCGTGGACATTGCCAATGCGAGATTAACTTTTGCCGGAGGTTGCGTGGCAAATCTGACTGCAAGTCGCATAAGCCAGAAAGGAATGCGGAAAATGAGAATATTTCAGAGCAATTCTTACATCACACTTGATTTCCTGAAACAGGAAACGCATATCTACGGAATAGGCGACAGCGGAATAGCGAACGGAGAGAAAATATCTGAGATAAATTTGGGTGATATCACAAAAGATATCTATCTCGAATCAGCAAACATTGTGGAGGACAATCCGTTATTGGCTGAATTAGAAGCATTCATTCACTCAATAAGAACCGGAGAAGAACCTCCTGTGACAGGTGAAGATGGATTAGCCGCCTTAGAAGTGGCATCTGAAATAATCTCAACGATTAATGAAGGCTCATCGGACCGGATTTGATGCACTGTAATAAAGGCTAATATTGAATTCCAATTCGATCCTTATTGTAGCAGGCGAAGTTTCAGTGGATATCCACGGTGGTAAGTTAGTCAAGGCTATTAAGGAACTCTCTCCCGAAATAAATATTGCGGGGATCGGTGGCGATAACATGAGTTCAGCCGGTATGGAATTGCTTCGCAATGTGAACGAAATGTCCTTTCTGGGATTTACCGAAATAATCAAGCATCTCCCCTTTGTGCGTAAAGTGATGAACGAATTACTGAAATGGATTGAGATAGAACGACCAAAAGTAGTAGTGCTTATCGATTATCCCGGCTTCAATCTTCGATTGGCACAAAAGGCAAAAAAACTTGGTTGCAAAATAATTTATTATATCAGTCCTCAAATCTGGGCATGGGGCAAAGGCAGGATAAAAAAAATCGCCCGCGTAGTAGACCAAATGATAGTGATCTTTCCGTTTGAGGAAGAGCTTTACCGGAATGCGGGTGTCTCTGTGGAGTTTGTCGGGCATCCGATACTTGAAAATTTAGAAAGCAGTTCTTCAAAAGAAGACTTTTTTTCAGAAAACGAGCTCGATGCTGATGAAAAATTGATAGGTCTTTTGCCCGGCTCCAGAATCCAGGAGGTTGAAAGTTTGTACAAGATCATGATCGATGCCGTTGATCTTCTCAAGTCAGAATATCCTAATATGCAATCTATAACTGCAAAATCACCCGCGCTTGATAACGCTGTTTATACAAAGATCACTGACAATGATAGCCTAAAGCAGTCAAATAAAACATACGATATAATGAAGCATTCTGATCTACTATTCGTGGCTTCAGGAACGGCGACGTTAGAATCTGCCTGCTTCGGCACTCCATTAATTGTTGTATACCGCGTTTCTCCCATCTCATGGATCATAGGCAAATTACTCGTAAAAATTAAATCCATCGGATTAGTAAATATTGTAGCAGGAAAGAAAATAGCGCCGGAGATCTTACAATCTGAGCTGACTCCTTCCCGCCTCGCCCATGAAGCTCTAAATATTCTTAAAGATGATAAATTGTATTCGGACACATCCTCCGAACTTTTAAATGTTAAAAAATTGCTTGGAGAGCCGGGAGCATCGAAAAAAGCAGCTGAGATAATTATTAAACACTTAAAGTCGTAAATTTGAAGCAATCAAATGATCAATAATCAGTTAATGCTAATTCTCTTGCTCCCTATTACGCTTCTTTACCGCTTTCTGATTTTTATTAGGAACACACTTTACAATATGGGTCTGATTCCTGCTATAAAAGCAGGATGCCCTGTTATTAGTGTGGGCAACATAAGTGTCGGCGGTACCGGTAAAACCCCCTTTGTCATCTGGCTTGCTGAGCAGTATTCTTCAGAAAACAGGAATGTGGGTATTTTAACTCGCGGATATGGCAGACATAACAATAACCCCCAAACATATATTCCTTCGGGTAAGATCGATGATTGGAGAGAATCCGGTGACGAACCATTCCTTATCCATAATCGACTCGGAAACGTAACTTTAGCTGTAGATTCGAATCGGCTACGTGGTGCAAGCACCGCGATTGATAAAGGGGATTGTGATCTGTTGATCCTCGATGATGGATTTCAGCATCGAAAGATCCATAGAGATATTGACATTGTTCTTTTCGATTCCAGCGATAAACCTGGAGGAAACCTGCTTATTCCTTCAGGTCGTTTAAGAGAGCCGATGAGTTCTCTTCGAAGAGCTGATGTTCTGATTTATTCAGGAGATGAGGAAGATTCGGCGCGCTTAAGTAAGTATTTGAACGACAGCTGCATCATCTGCGGAGGAGAGAAAAAACCAGATTCGTTGGTGAATGTACAATCAGGAAATGAAATTGAATTCTCATCACTGAATGGGTCTAATATAACTGCGTTTTGCGGTATTGGAAATCCTGAAGGGTTCCTTGCTACTCTAAGATCTGCCGAGCCGACTAATATAGATTTTCTCTCTTTTTCTGATCATCATACGTATCAGGATCCCGATTTGGCAAATATCAGAAACCGTTATCTCACGTCAAAATCAGAATTTCTCATTACTACGGAGAAAGACTCTTTTAAATTACCACAGAACTTTTACGAGGAGATCAGCGTATACTTTTTGAGAATTAAATTTGATGTCACATGGGGCAAAAAGAAGTTAATTAGCTTACTAATGAAATATTAGGAAGAGATTAATTGTGTGGTAGATGACATTGCAATTGGAACAGAAGAATTATATTTTGATAGTAATGGATAGATAAGTTAGATTTTGAAATATTAAAGGAGCTTTAATGAAAAGACGTATTCAAATACCTGCGATAATCGTAATCAGCTTCCTAATCGGATTCGGCGGGAACCAAGTTCTCCATTCTGCATCCGATTTATACTTAAAATTAGAAGTATTCGAGAATATAATTCAAATTATGAACCGCTATTATGTTGAAAGTGTCGATTGGGACAAAGTTATGAATGGCGCTTATAAAGGGATGATGGCCCAACTTGACCCCCATTCGGTTTACATAAATAAAGATAAGTTCAAAAAAAGCGAAGAAAGTTTCGCAGGAAAGTTTCAGGGAATCGGGATTGAATTCGATTTACTTGACGATTACATAACAGTAATTGCGCCTATTGCGGGCTCCCCTTCTGAAAAGCTCGGGATACGACCGGGTGATAAAATTGTAGTTATCGACGGTGAGTCAGCAAAAGGAATAACATACGAAGATGTATTTGCGAGACTTAGAGGACCGAAGGGCTCAAAAGTGAATGTCACTATCCGAAGAACCGGCTTGGATGAAGATTTCGACCTCACCATTACGAGAGACGAAATTCCAATTTATTCGGTTCTTTCCTCTTTCATGATCGATGACGAAACAGGATATATACTTTTAAGTAGATTCTCACGCACTACAAGCGATGAAGTAGAAAAAGCGCTGAATAATTTAGAATCCCAGGGAATGAAAAATCTTGTTTTAGATTTGCGTTCCAATGCAGGTGGATATCTTGATGAGGCTGTGGATGTGCTTGATAAATTTATCGGAGGCGGGGAAATTCTCGTTTACACCAAAGGCAGAGTTTCAAGCGCAAATGAGGAATACTTCTCCACTTCAAAAGCCACTCATAATCGGTTCCCGCTCGTCGTTTTAGTGAATAGAGGCTCTGCAAGCGCATCTGAGATCGTTGCAGGCGCTATTCAGGACCTTGACAGAGGCTTGGTTGTTGGAGAAACCACATTCGGCAAAGGACTTGTTCAAAGACAATGGAAAATGAAAGACAATTCAGCGATCAGGGTAACTATTGCCAGATACTTTACTCCCAGCGGAAGGTTGATTCAACGCTCTTATGAGAATGGAATAGAGCAGTACTACGAGGATATTCGAAATGATACCCAAAATTCTATTGACCCTGAAAAGGATGACAGACCTGTATTCAGCACAAGATCAGGCAGATCAGTTCGAGGAGGTGGAGGTATCACCCCTGATATATCTGTTAGTCCTGATGCGCATTTATCAAAAAACAGTATCAAACTTTTAAGTCATCCGAACAGATTCGGCTTTTCCTTTGCCGCTAATTATGCCTCTCGACATAAGAAATTGGGTTCGGATGAGGATACTTTTATTGATTCATTCGAAATCACCGATAAAATATTTGCGGATTTTATATCCTTTGTAAACAAATCGGACTTTGAAATCGATGATGAATCTATTGAATCTGACAAAGAATACTTGAAAAATTTGATTAAATCTGAAATTTCAGGGGCGTTATTCGGCAGAAACGGACGTTACAAAGTCAGGCTTCAGAAAGACAATCAGCTGCTTAGAGCATTAGAGCTTTTGCCCGATGCTAAAAAGCTTTCAGAAGCGCCGGCCGTTCTTCAGGAAAAATCCAATTAAACTGATATAAACGTTGACAATTGTGAATTTTTTATTTATTCTTCCTGAGTTGTAACGGAAAGCCTTGAGTGGCGGATTTTATATAAAGTTTTAAACAAATTAATTTTTATTACTACTTAACAATTTGGAGGCGGTTAATAAATGGTAGATAAATTCTTTCAGGGAGGCCCTTTCATGTGGCCTATTCTTGTATTATTCATTGTCGGTTTAGCGCTTTGTGTAGAACGGCTTATAACATTATCAAAAGCATCAATTAATACTCGGCAATTTATGATAGACATTAAAACTGCATTAAATCAGAAGGGTTTTGAAGGAGCAATGGAACTTTCTTCAGAAACCAAGGGTCCTGTTGCGTCACTTCTTTATGCAGGACTTCTGAAAGCCGGAAGAGGTGTAAAAGCCGTTGAAAAGGCTATCGGTAGTGCCGGCACAATAGAAATGGCATTTCTTGAAAAAAACCTAATCTGGCTCGGAACTATCTCAACTATCGCTCCGCTTCTCGGATTTACCGGAACCGTATCGGGAATGGTAGGCGCTTTCGATGATATCGCAGCTGCTGATGATATCTCTCCATCTATTGTGGCAGGTGGAATTTCTGAAGCTCTGCTTACAACACTTTTCGGTCTTATAGTTGCCATGATAATACAGATACTTCATAATTACTTTGTTTCCCAGATTGATTCGCTGATACTTGACATGGAAGAAAGTTCAGTGGAATTAATTGATTCTCTGATCGACTTAGATGAAGGCAATCTTAAAGTTCAGCCACAGGGAGCAACAGGTGGAAGTGACTCTGGTTCAACTTCAGCAGGCGAATAACCTATGCTGTTAGATAATAGAAAAAAAGAACCAGCCGAAATCCCCACAAGTTCTTTAGCGGATATTGCATTTCTTCTACTGGTTTTCTTTCTGGTAACTACAACAATAGATATGGATAAAGGACTTACTCTCGTCCTTCCCGCTCCGGGTGAAGAAAAGGAAATTCCGAAGGAAAATATATCTAACCTGCTGATAAATGCGGCGGGTATGGTTATGATGGATGAGGTACCTCTTACAATCGCAGAGATAAGGAGAACAGCGAAAACAAAAATGGCAGAAAATCCGAATTTAATATTTTCGGTCAAATCTGATAGAGAAACTAAGTACCAGGATTTCGTCTCTGTGCTCGATCAGCTTAAAATGGCTAATGCCACCAGAATTTCAATCGCTGAACCGGAGTTTTAAGATAATGAAATTTGTTAAAAAAGGTGGAGTTCAGGAAGGAATACCTACAGCATCAATGCCTGACATTGTGTTTATGCTATTGATTTTCTTTATGGTAACCACAGTCCTTAAGAAATTTGACGGTCTTCCTCTAACTCTTCCTCGTGCCAAAAAAATTGAGAAGTTGGGAACAAAAAGACACGTGTCTTATATTTGGGTGGATCAAAACGGAAAAATCAGTGTTGATGATAAGATAGTAAGCACAAGGGGAGTCAGAGGCGTCGTTTACGAACGGTTTGTCGATGATCCCCAACTAATTATCTCTATGAAGATCGATCAAAGAACCAATTTCGGGATCGTAAGTGATATCCATCAGGAGCTGCGAGAAGCAGGTACACTGAGAATTAATTATTCTTCCAAAACAGAATCCGGCTAATGGATTATAAAAAACCAGAAGTTAGTTTAAGAACTCCTTATCGCCGTTTGGTTGAGATCGGTTTTATGAGCACTCTCTTTGTGCTGATAACTATCGGCATTGCATTTCCAAAATTTAGAGATAAAAGAGTAAATCTGACTCCGCCGAAGATCGAGATAAACATTGATAAGATCGAGGTAACACAGCAATTTGAAGCTCCACCTCCCCCTGCAAGACCATCTATACCGGTGGAATCAGAAAGTGATGATCTTCTTGACGATGTTACTATTGACCCGACTACGATCGATATGTTCTCTGAAATTGAACCTCCACCTCCCCCTATGAATGCCCCGGATTTTATTCCATATGACGAAGACCCTGTACCTATAGGCGGCTATGCTGCTATAAAGAAAAAGGCGAAATATCCCGATATAGCCCGGGAAGCCGGTATTGAAGGCATGGTGATCGTTAGAGCATTTATAGATGCAAAAGGTGTGGTTCGGGAAACAAAAATCCAACTTGGTATTCCCAATACAGGGCTAAATGAAGCGGCAATGTCAGCAGTGAAAAAAACACGTTTTAAGCCAGCCAAGCAAAGGGACAAACCCGTAGGAGTTTGGATATCAATTCCGATAACATTCAAACTCACTGCTGACTGATACTTATTTCTTAATTTATTAGGTTACTGCAATAGCTTTATATCAGTTCTTACATGATTTCGCGTAATAATTAAATTAGGCTGGGGCGTTTGTGAGTTTACTCATTGTAGGTTCAGTTGCTTTCGACTCTATCGAATCCATTAAAGGCAAACGAGAAAAGATTATCGGCGGCTCAGCTAATTACGCGTCTTTGGCTGCTTCGCTATTTTCTTATTCCGGGATTATCGGCGTGGTCGGAGAAGATTACCCATTAGATATTATTAAAATTATGAATCAAAAAGGTATTGATACCACCGGTTTAATCGTGCAGCCGGGTGATACATTCAGTTGGGGTGGAGTATATTCTGATGATTTCTCCGAGCGTACTACTCTGTTTACCGATCTTAACGTCTTTGAAACATTTAATCCTGTACTCAATGAATCACATAAAAAATCGAATTACGTACTTCTCGGGAATATTCATCCATCTCTTCAATTAAGTGTCCTTGATCAATTAGATTCATCATCTTTTATAGCTTGCGATACTATGAATTTGTGGATTGACACTACTTTGGATGAATTAAAGAATCTTATATCGAGAGTTGATATTCTATTTGTCAACGATGAAGAAGCCGGTCTACTTGCGGGAAATATGGATTTAGCCGAGGCAGCTCAAACAATACTCGAAATGGGTCCAAGTCTATTAATTATTAAGAGAGGTCCGAATGGAGCAGTAATTTATGGTGAAGATTTTGAATTTTCCATCCCTGCTTTTCCTGTGAAGGAAGTATTTGACCCTACCGGCGCCGGAGATTCATTTGCCGGCGGTCTTATGGCTTATTTAGCTATGACCGGATCAAATGAAAAAGAAATCCTTAAACGTGCCATGGCGGCGGGAACTATTCTCGCTTCATTCTGTGTGGAAGAATTTGGTGTTGAGCGGTTATTAAAAGTTACGCCTGAAGAGGTAAACGAACGTTATTCTATTTTATCTCAGCTGGCGGATCTGGACGCAACCCCTCTTTTCAAGTGAACGTTTTAGTGTTAGACTTTATTGTGCCTTCAAAGCAATTAAACTACACAGCTTATGGGAAGAATACTGAAATAATGAGTCGTCCACCTACAATTATTTGGAAAGAAGATAAGGTTCATATGATTGACCAGACTTTACTTCCAGGTGAACTGAAGGTACTTGAAATAGATGATTATAAGTTACTTGCAGAAGGGATAAAGTCCCTAAGGATCAGGGGAGCACCGGCTATCGGTATTGCCGCTGCGTATGGAATTGTGCTAGGCGCAAAGCAGTATGAAAATGAGGACAAAGACGGATTCGCAGTACACCTTGAAAATGTAGCAGAATACCTCGTAGCAACCCGACCTACGGCTATAAACCTGAAGTGGGCAGTGGATAGAATGATGAATAAATTTAAATCTATTTCATCTACTGACCTTAATGTTATCAGATCAACACTTCTTACTGAAGCTAATCAGATTCTTGAAGAGGATATTAAATCATGCAAAATGATCGGCGATTATGGAGCAGAAATTTTACCTGATTTTGCCACAGGGTTGACCCATTGTAATGCGGGAGGACTAGCTACAGGGGGCTATGGAACAGCACTTGGCGTTATATATTCGGCCCTTCGCGCGAATAAAAACATTAAGATGTATGTTGATGAAACACGACCACTGCTTCAAGGTGCGCGGCTCACTACGTGGGAGTTGCAGCAGGCAGGTGTTGACACGACTCTAATTACAGATAATATGGCAGGTCACGTGATGTCAGAAGGAAAAATTGATTTTATTTTAGTAGGAGCGGACAGAATTGCAAATAATGGTGATGTAGCGAATAAGATCGGTACATATTCGTTAGCAGTCCTCGCTGATCATCATAACATTCCATTTTACGTCGCAGCACCGATTTCCACGATCGATTTTGACGCAGAGAGTGGGAACGATATTCCGATTGAAGAGAGAGACTCCCTTGAGGTTACGAACGGTTTTGGTATTCCCACCGCACCGTCAGGTACAGCTGTATACTCTCCGGCATTTGACATAACGCCCAATAAACTCGTTACCGCCATTATAACCGATAAAGGTCTGTTTCATTTTCCTTATGGCAATCTTAAGGATAAAATCCTTGATTCAAATAAATAATAAAGTTAAAATTTACTGTAACTGACTAAACACCGGGGAATTAAAATGAAAAATATTTCTTTACCGATATTCTTAATTGGCATCTTCTTCATTGCCGTCATTTCCACAGCATGCGACAGTACCGAAATGATGTCAGCAAAAGTTTATCTAAAACAAAATAACATGGAAAAAGCGGAAGAGCAGGGATTATTAGCAGTAAATACTGAACTATCAAATCCATTGCCCTCTTTCTGGCTTGGGTCTAATGTGT
>CBDUTM010000021.1:0-11065 GCA_965369985.1 uncultured bacterium
TACAATTGCCTTTACACCGAGAACTTTTTCAATTTCTGCAATGTTTTCTTTGGTGAATTTAGATGCCATATTTCGTTAGGACCTTCTTAGACTGCTTAAATTAACCCTCATTTATCTCCCAAGTCAACATCTATTTAACCCCCGACCATTTGCATAGCAAATCCTGCGATCACAGGCATTGTGAGATTGTCATTTATCGGTATCGGTAACAGTTCTACTAATGTACTTGTGAATAGTCCGACTAACATCTGTTCTAAGGTGAGGCTTTGCGTCAGCATCATCAATATACCTGTAGCAGCAAAATATGCCGTAGAACCCTCTAATGACTTACCCCAAAGCCTTACTTTGCCGTATGCAGTTCCTATTATAGCTGCCGCAGTATCACTGACAGAAACAAGCAGTAAAGCACTTATAGCGACATCTTTATCAAAGTAATAGATAGTAATTCCCGCGCCGGCGAGCAAATATGTCGCCCCGGATATTTTTTTCTCCTCCGCCCCTCTCATGATGGATTGGAATATCGGATTGATGTATTGCCCGATCTTTGGAATAAATATTCTTCCGAGTTCCATCCCTAATGATATGACAAACAGTGCCGCGATGAATATGAGCATATTTTCTCGTTCAATAACAATATAGCCCAATGGAAATATCATCGAAACGAGGTGGAAAATTTTTCTCTTAATTTCACGTTTAATTCCCATTATACTTTCAGACCGTCCCTGCATTAGCTGCTTCTGTTAGGTTCTTGAACATCTCTAACGGATCTTCAGATTTGAATATCGCCGATCCACTAACAAGTAGATCTGTTCCGGCACTTGCAGCCTCAGCGACCGTTTCAAGACTAATTCCACCATCTATTTCTACTAATAATTTTTCTGAATTATATTTTTCTTTAACTTTTTTTACCTTGTCTAAAGATGATTTTATCATTTTCTGCCCGCCAAAACCGGGATTTACGGTCATTATCAGAAGGAAATCTGCATCATCGAGTATTTCATCAAGTGCAGACAACGGAGTGGCGGGGTTGATACAAACACCTGCTTTAACTCCGGCGGATTTTATTTCGCCGATCAATCCATGTAGATGGTTCGTAGCCTCCGCGTGAATTATCAGAGTATCAGTTCCAACTTTCAAAAATTCATCAATCCGCTCTTCAGGGTTAGAGACCATTAAATGTGCTTCAAAATGTAAATCACTTTTATTTCTTAAAGATGCTATCAGCGGTGCTCCGAAAGTTAAGTTTTTTACAAAATGACCATCCATTACATCAAAATGCAATCTTTTTGCACCGGCTTCTTCCATTAGGGCTACCTGTTCGGCAAGGATAGAAAAATCTGCCGACAAAAGTGATGGGACTATTTCCTTCAAATTTCCTCCTCAAATTCAGGCGGTTCGGGAATTTCACTTACATCAGTAATGCTCACTATCAATTTAATATGTACTCTTTCTTTTAGAATTTTTCCGGCTTTTATAGATTGCCACAACACGGTATAAGGAATTAATTCTTCGTCGATCCGATAATTAATTTCACCTTCGATGAGTCCTGATTTTGCAACCATTTCTAATGCAGAGGCTAAACTTTTACCAAGAAGATTTGGAACCGTAAATATATCAGGCTGATTTCCGAGCGAAACAGTTACCCATACGGGAGTTCCTCTTTTTGCTTCGATATTCGGGGGTAATGATTGAGAGATGATCGCTCCATCGGGAATTCTTTTGGAATAATCATAAAAAATAGAATCAATTTTAAATCCGGAACGCTCCATTGATAGAGATGCGTTTCTTTTTGATAATCCAATAATGTCAGGCACGATTATGAACTTCTCTTCAAGACTTGGTGTGAGATAAACGCGCCTTCCTATTTTTACCTTAGAGAACGGAGCCGGATTCTGCTCGTAGACACGGCCTGGTTCAAACAGGGTTGTAAGTTTAGGATCTTTTTCAACAGGGTTAAATCCCTTATCTTTAAGTAATGAAAATGCATCTTCAAGCAGCATTCCTTGCGTATCGGGCAGTGTAACTACCTGGCCTTCTCTCACATATAACGGCATGATAATAAAATCCATCAATAATCCCGTAACGCCTAATATTAGTCCCACATATAGCGCATATTGAATTAGATTCCAATATTTTTTCAATCCTGTACCTTAATAATGAATAAAGTCAATTTAAAATTTTCTCATACGGACACAAAACGAACCGTCAATATAATGTCTAAACGGGTATGTTGCAACAGCCCCATCGTCATCTACCAACTTGTCATCAATGTATTTTTTTGCGTTTTCAACTTTGAACGACTTTTCTTTATTTAAAAACTTTTCAATCAGTTCCCAATTTTCTTCCGGCTCGATCGTACAAGTACTATATACTAATACACCTCCGGCTTTCAGCGAATTGGAAGCGTTTCTAAGTAACTCGAGTTGAAGTGAAGACAGCGTCCTTATATCACTGTTCTTCTTTCGCCACCTAAGATCTGACCTCTTTGACAATACTCCGGTTCCGGAGCATGGAGCATCAATTAGTATTCTGTCCGCCAAAGGCAAGGAAACATCTCTCCCGTCACTATGTATTAGTTCGACACAACTTAAGTTAAGTCTTTTTACCTGATCTTCAACCAATGATAGACGTTCTCTGTTTGAGTCAACAGCAATTAGTTTTCCTTCATCATTCATTAGTTCGGCGATGGCGCCCGTTTTACCACCGGGTGCGGAGCATAGATCTATTATTGTATCTCCTGGTTGCGGATTTAAAAGAACAACCGGAATTCCGGCGCTAACGTCTTGAACTGTCGCCTCTCCTTTTCTGATGAAATCAAATGAATTCGCGTCGAATCCCTTTTGAATCGTATAGTAATTCTTGAGAATCGTTGATCTAACAAAATTATCCTTTTCTTTTCCCTCGATCTTTCGCAAATGAGGATGCTTCGTTAAGATCTTGTTTTTCCTGATAGTTACTTTAGGTGGAATATTGTTCATTTCGGCAGTTTTTTCTGTATCGCTTACCCCGAACCGCTTCAGCCATCTTTTAATTAACCATTGCGGATGTGAGTACTTAACCGATATTCTTTGGTCATCAGGCATTGATTCAATTTTATTATCTAATTCTTTCCTTCGTCTTAGAAAGTTCCGCAAAATTGCGTTCACGAGCCCGGAATCTTTTCCACTTCCATAAATTTTTGCCAATTCGACAGACTCATTTATAGCCGCATATGTCGGAACAGAGTCCATATATAAAATTTGATATATCCCGGTGGTCAATATATGTCTTAATGGAATTTTCAGGTTCTTAATATTTCCTTTAGTGAGCTCCTGAATATAGTATTCTAATAATCCCCTCATTCGGGTTGTTCCTTTTACCAATTCTGTGAGAAATCTTCTATCTCTTTGCGAATATTCTGAATTTCCAAGTAACTTGGTCAGAAGCCTGTCGATATATTCCCCGCTCTTTCGTGATCTCAGGAATAGATCGACTGCAAATTTCCTTACGTTGTTTTTCTCAGCCATTAAATCATCTTTTTGAACAGATTTATCCAACAATGTTTCCATTTTATGCCAAACTATCCTCAAGAGAAATATTCGTTCCTTTTAGAAAATCAGCCGAAGTCATCCTTCTCTTTCCTTCCCTTTGTAGTTCCAATACCTTCAGGCACCCATCACCCGTAGAAACTGAGAAAAAATCGTTCCCTACTTCAATTACCTGCCCGGGAGCAGTATCTTTAACGATATTTTCCGCCGGGACAGTGCTGAATATCTTCAGAACCTTACCGCCATAATTAGTTTTGACGCCCGGTTGAGGAGATAATGCTCTCACTTGATTGTGTATCTCAATGGCGGAGCGATCCCAGTTAATCAATAGATCATCTCCATTTATTTTGGGCGCATCAGTTGCCAGAGAATCGTCCTGAACAGCTTCAATTTGGCTTCCTGACTCGACAGCCTTCACCGTTTTCAGCAGCAGCTCAGCTCCGAGTTCTGCAAGCCTGTCATGAAGCGAACCGAAATTTTCAAATTCTCCTATTTTTACTTTATCCCTAAAAAGGATATTTCCTGTATCAACTTTTCTTCGAATGAAGAATGTCGTAGCCCCTGTTTCTTTCTCACCCGCCATTATTGCTCTTTGAATAGGCGCCGCGCCCCTGTATTTCGGCAAGAGCGAAGAATGGAGGTTTATAGAACCTAATCGTGGAATATCTATCAGTAATTGCGGTAAAATTCTGAATGCGACTACACATGAAAGATCTGTATCAAATTCTTCTATTTGCCTATGGAATGCAGGGTCTTTAAGATTTATAGGCTCAAGTACAGGAATATTTAGATTAGCTGCAGCAATTTTTACCGGAGTGGGAATTATTTTTTGTCCTCTTCCTATTTTTTTATCCAACCCGGTTATAACCGCAGATGGTTTATAGCCGTTTTCTGTTAATTTTATTAAACTTGGGACCGCAAAATCCGGGGTACCCATAAAGAGGATTTTCATTGGTTTATGCTGAAGATTTGAGACGCTGTCAGTTAAACTCCTACGGGAATTTCACCACGCGATATTTTTTGAAGTTTTGTTTTAAGTAAATCCCGCTTCACAGAGCTGATATAATCTATCATTAACCTTCCCCGTAGATGATCTACTTCATGCTGAACTACACGTGCAAGTAAACCGCTGCATTGCATTTCTTTTTTTTCACCTTTTTTATCCTGATATTTTACCTTAATCTCTTCCGGTCTTTCCACTTCAACCCTCACTTCCGGAATACTCAAACAGCCTTCTTCTAATACACAGCTACCGTATAATTCCTGTATATCAGGATTTATCATAACTATAGGTTCTGAAGGCTCTTCTTCATCTTCTTCTTTATCTTCTTCTTCGCTCACATCTATCACTATCACACTTCTAACATCTCCAACTTGGGGAGCAGCCAATCCTACACCGCTATTATCATGCATCGTTTCAATCATATCCTGAATAAATCGATCTAAATCAGAATCAAAATCCACTATATTGTGTGTTTCACGTCTTAGAATCGGATCACCGTAATATCGAAGCTTTAATGCAGACATTGTTTAGCTTTTAGAATCCTTTGCGATAGCAACCGAATTACGAGAAACGTTCACTTTGGTATTATCCGCGATCTTCAATATGATAATATCTTCACTTTCCTTTACGCCCTCAATCGTTCCGTGTAAGCCTCCGACGGTAATAACGCTATCGCCTTTTTTAAGCGCCTTAACCATAGATTGCTTTTTTTTCTGTTGTTTGATCTGAGGACGAATTAGTAACATATAAAAAATTAGAAATATTAATAAAAACGGAAGCAGTCCCAAAAACCCTGATCCTTCGCCGCCCTCTGCAGGTTGACTCATAACTAAAATAAAATTCAGCATAATCTCCTCTTTAAAAATTTACGAATGATGTTAATTCAGTTGTTAATAAAAGTCAAGGTCATTCGCCTAATATAACTTAGTGTCGGCTTAGCTTTAAGAAGGAATAATTTAATGATGCAACTTTTTAAAATATATTACGTTAAACATATAGTAGAAAAGGAAAAGATACTTTTTCTTTCCCTTTTCACGCTCCCTTGGCTGCTAATTTGTCCCGGCAACAATTAGCAGCCAAATTATTTCTGATACTCACATGAATTGAATCATTTTTACGCATTCGATATTTCTATTTCATTGATTAATATTAAAAAATATCTGCATAGTTGTTCCCTCGTTCTTTTTGGATTCTTTAAGAATGAGTTCGCCTTTGTGAGATTTTTCGATGATGCGCTTTGCAAGACTTAATCCGAGTCCCCATCCTCGCGATTTTGTGCTATACCCCGGTTTGAATATTTCTTTATGATATCTTGATGGAATGCCAATTCCGTTATCACTCACTCTGATTTCCACCCTGTTTTTACGAATATTATAATCTGAATATACTTCTATAATACCATTTTCTTTCGAAATAGCGTCTGCGCTGTTTTTTATGATATTTTCAAGCGCCCATTCAAAAAGATCCCTGTTTATTTGAATATCCGGTAATTTTCGAAGTTTTTTAACTATCTCAACTTTATTACCTTTTTGGGGTAAACGTTTCTGCAGGTATTTAACAACCACTTCTATAACTTCATTCAGATCAGTTGGCTTTAGTCCTCCACCCACTCCAATTTGTGAAAACCTGTTGGCTACCCTGTTTAACCTCTTGATGTCTGTTTGCATTTCAGGAAGAAGTTTTGACATTTTTTCTGAATCAGCATCTTCAAGCATTTCCATCCAACCCATCAAGGAAGATAACGGTGTGCCTAATTGATGAGCAGTTTCTTTAGCCATTCCCGCCCAGATCATACGCCTTTCCGATCTCCTGATGAACTGGAAACCTACAAATCCGAGAAGGATAAAAATTCCGGCAATACCAATTTCTATGTAGGGTAACCATTGAAGCTGAGTTATTAATTTTGAATCTCCGTAGTGCAGTTTGGCTATCTCTATAACTGTGTCCACATTACCTGATTCAATTCTGTAGCTCAATGTGATCGGCTCGTTTTCGCTGTCCATCGCTAACATTATGTTCTTTACTTCAGCCAGCGCTTCGTCCGATTTATTACGAGAATCTATATCAAGATTTTTCCAATCACTCGGAACGTCCTCCAAAGTTGAAATTACCACCGGAAATGTTATCCTGCCTACAAACTGTTCGAAGAAAAAGCTGTAATCATCTACTTCATATTCCGAAGCAATTTTCGCATAGCTTTCGGCATAAAATGTCACTGTTTTTCTTGCTTCTTCCCGGAGTTGATCTGTAAGATTTTGCGAAACATAAAGCAGTCCAAGAATTATCGCTATACCAAGCACGAAAAGAGAAGCTTTTAGGTTGTAGGATGAACGGTATTTAAGGTTTGCCGCCAATATTTTAACTCATTTTTCGTTTTACAAACGGGACAAGAAATATTCCTGCTATAGCCATATAACCTAACACCGTAATTGTCAATCCAAACGTAAATCCGGGTGGTCGGGATACCATTCTGATAGTGTGTGAACCCGGTGGAATTTCCACGCTCCTGAGAATATAGTTCGCCGGCTTCATTTCTATAGGATCATCGTCCATAAACAGCTGCCAACCTGCGGGATAATATAATTCCGAAATCACAAGGATCATTTGACCTGATGCTTCAACAGATATTTCAATGTTCTTCAGTGAATATTTTGTGATCTCCACGGTGCCGACTGCGGTCGAATCAAGAGGTGAGTTCGGAGGTGAAGATAGAAATACTTCCGTCGCGGGATCCATTATTTGCATCCGCATGTTACTAATGACACTCTTTTCTGATTCAAACACGCGTGCCTTATTCACAAGCCATGCGCGGGGCATGCTTTCATCAAATTTATACAGATATATCGGAAAATTAAATTCATTTTCCTCAATCCCGAACTTCTTTATCAATTCAAATTTTGGTTCGTTCATTTCATAAGCGCTTAAAATATATTTTACATTTAAGATCGACAACGCTGCCAAGTCAACGCCGGACGCCAGCTTATTTACTTCAAAGGGCTCCCTCAAGAGCGTCTGATTCGAATTCGCTGCTCTTTTGTAATATTTCTGTACGAATGCCCGGTCTATCGAAGTAAAATCCAGGTACGATTGATACAACCATAACTTAGCAGGATGATATCCTCCGATGCTCTCTATTCCACGAGCGGCAAATTCTTTTGTAGAAAAGAGATTTTGTACCGGAAATATTCTGAATATTTCACCTGAGTCCATTTTATCGATTAAATACTTATCTAAAAGAGTTATTTGGGTTGATTTATCCAGAAATGATGCGTGTCGAGTACTTATATTACTGATTATTTTATTGTCAACTCTGCCCAGATCGAATATCGTCAATCCTATTATGGCAAAGCCAACTATATATGTCTTCAACCCTTGTTTTACACTGTAGAACGAAAGAGCGAAAAACGTAAGAACGATAATTATCATAACCCAGAAATCAGAATAAAAAAGATCAAATCGGTGATTGTTCAATCCAAATAACTGATTTTGCGAAAGACCTCTATACGTTTTTTGTATCCCCAGAAATAATGCTAATATGGAACTTTTTAATATCAACGCCATTATTGCGACACCGACAGTTGAAAGAAGACCGTACAGGAAAAAATCTTCCGCAGGATTTTTATTTCGTTCTTTTTTAGCCTTATTTTTATTCTGTCGAGTATCATTTAAAACAGCATCAAGCCCATAGCCTGCAAGAGCAGCGACCGAAAATTGAACAAGTATCAATATCATAGCCGGAACTCTGAATTTATTGAAAAACGGTAGTAACTCGTACATTGCCGAATAGAGTAGCGAAAAATGACGACCAAACGAGATAACTGTCGCCAAAAAAGCGACTAATCCAAGAAATACGGTAATCTTTGTTGGTCTTCTTACAAGTGCATAAATTGCAAGCATAAGCGCCAAAATCCCCATATAGTTCGGATAATCCGTAAATGGCATATCTCCCCAATATGCTCTTCCCCCAAATCCGTAAAATGAGGGGATCAGGAAAGTCATAATTTCACCGGGACTAAATGACCATTGGGTAGCATATTGCAATCCGGCTCCCCCGCCTTCCCCGCCTCCGCGTGTAGACCATTCGGAATAAGAATGAACCGGCAGATAAAGAACGGCAGCTAACATAAACGCCAGTATTAGCGCGACTGAAATATATCCAACATTTTTTGCTATAAAAGACGATCTTACTTTTTTTCGTAATTCAACTATGACCGAGTATAATATGAAAAATCCTACGAGCATCCATGTGTAGTACACAATTTGTATATGCCTGCTTTGCAGCTGTAAACCTAATGCTAATGCGGCTATTCCCACATTACGGGCAGACGGCTTTGACCACAATTCTGATATGGCGTAAAACACCAGCGGTATGTATGCGGAAGAAAATGCCTGAGAACCATGACCGTAAACTACCATAGTTATCAGATATGGGTTCATCATATAGATCACGCCGCCGAATAAAGAAGATAATTGGCTTAAACCGCTTCTTTTCAAAAATAAAAAGGTAAAAGCCCCTGCCATTAGTATATGCATCAAGTGAGAAAATATTCTATTTAACCCAAGTCCGTTCCTGACAAATCCGAAGACTTCACCCGCAAGATAGACGAACCGATTATAACTCAGGCTTTCATAAGAGGGCATTCCACCGAAGATATACGGATTCCAAAAAGGATATTCTCCTGTAGCATTGTGAAATTCGATTAGCTGCGCGGTTGTATTGGTAGCGGATATAGTGTCATTTGAAACAAATACCTGATTATCGGTGTAATTGGAGTAAAACAGGTAAAACTGAATTAAAAACAGAAAACTGATGGCTCTAAAATAATCATTCGCTAAGAGAGCTTTCAGCTTGATCAATATTATATCCTTCAATTTACATCCTCAGGTTTACGATGATTTAAATTATCACTGTTTTTATCCAAGACTGATCATAAACGTAAGTATTACCATTAATTTTTCCTATGATGAATTTTAATTGGGAGACAAATTATCATACACAAATAAATAATATTTATGGTATACCTTATTTATTATCTTAAATATTTATGATATATACGCCATAGCTCAATTACTGCCTTAACTGCATCCATTACTCCTAAATTGGATCCACCAATATCTGTCCATTCATTGAGGGGACTTTCATAAATTAAATTCTCAAGATCTGAATGGCCACCAGGGCCTCCTTAAAAGTATATCACTTAACTCAAAGATCAGAACAGATTATCGTAATTAACTCGTTTCAATACATTTAAATTCCCCCCTACTGTGGCATTATATAAACCACCTCCATTTTGCTTAAAGAATTCACCTGCTCTTTCTATTGATTTTTGCATACGTTCCACCTGAGGATGGTGCCATCGCTTACCCGGACCAAAATAATCTGGATGGAAGTGATTTTTGTCAAGTGATTCAGAAGTTATAATCGCATCGCTTCCGGTACTTGGAGGAATATCATATGTTAAATCCACACCTATGATGTAGGCTTCTCTAATACCCAGATAAAAGGCTAGCTGAAGGCTCATATAAACAACTGTTCCGCCCCAATAAACAACTTTGAGTGCATTATTAGAGAAACGTGGAAAATTAGGTGAGGAGTCTTTGCTGTAAAACCTGTCAAAATAAACGTATATAGTATTATTGGATGGAAGCAAACAGTATTTTAGATCGTGAGCATAAATCTTAGTAGTATCATTAAGCTCGTTTAAAGTATCGGCATTATCTTCTGCGGGTAATGGGTCCTCAATGTTATAATATGTGGGTAAAAATCCTATTCGACTTTTAGCTAAGAAAAAAGCGTTGGAACCAAACGTGATTTCGTTCTTAAGTAATGAAAGGTCCATACGATTCAGACTGGGTCCATTTCCAATAATGAAAGCTCTTCTGCCAAAATGAATATTTTTTAATGCGAGGATTCGCTTTTGATTATCACTCATCCAAAATCTTTGAGCTAATTCTGTATTTTTAATTCGTGTTGGGACCGATAATGAACGATGTATAATTCTCTTCACATTGCTTGGAAGTAACCTTTTTTTCATGTGTCCGGAAGCTAAAGTATTCGAAAGGCGATTAATATTAATTCTGATGAAGAAAATAAATATTTCATGGGTTATAATATAACCTGTCCGCAAATATTATACAATCTGTAAATCTAGTTATAAATTTAGAAACTGTTGCCTCAAGATGAATATATGGAGGTTTGGTTTGATTTTTACGTAGAAGATCAACAACTGTAGTGTCTCAATAAACTTGATTGAATCGCGAGCGTAATCCCCGTATAATAACGCTTGTGAGGCTGGCAATACAAATTGAGAATCAACATTTTCTTTTGCGTGACATTGTCATCGATAAGACATAAATTAAAAACTATAGTAAGCGTGACTTTGAAACTACAAATCACCTATTTAATATATAGGAATTGAGGTGCAACTTTTGGTTGGTTACAGTTTTAGAAGCAATTGCATTGATTTCACTTATAACAAATCCCTTATAAGCTGAGGTCTCTGATCAATTTTACAAAGGAAATTCGGTTACGATG
>CBDUTM010000022.1:0-11030 GCA_965369985.1 uncultured bacterium
AGTCAAGAAAAGACTACCATAATTTGTTCCTGAACCTCGTACATACAAAGTATCCCCATTAACAGCTCCATCATGTGCAGCTTGAAGCGTCGCAAAATCAGCACTGTTACCCGGATTTGAATCCACCGTCCACTTCCCGGCGAATGCCTGTGGAATTAGTGCAGCAATTAATAATAAAACTAACAATGATTTTCTCATATTCACTTCCTTTGTTTTTCTTTAAATATTATAATTCAACCCGGCAAGGTCAAAAAACTAAATCTTGAGTGGCTATTGTAATCTACCTTTTTAACATTGTCAAGTATAATATTACTTAGATAGTATTGTTAGACTGAATATATACTGAGTAGTGATTTTTGTGACTACATCAATATTAAAAAACTGTTTAAACCGCTCTTTGGATTGCGTGAGACACTTTCCTGGTTATTTTATGCACAACTTTTCGCATTACTTAAACTCGTTAAATGCATTAATCATAGGAATTTGATTTTGGGCAGTTTATGGGAAAGTGCTATTTTTTCAATACATCTTGCGAGTTTGGACAAAGTCCATAGATTGAAGTTGTGGCGCCTCTCGGAATCCTCCGAATGTAAAACAGGCGACTGAAAGCCGCCTGTTAATATTCGCCATAAGATTTGAACTACTTGATCATGGCAGAGTTTGAGCGAACTTAAGTATATCGACCTGTTCGGTTGTTGTTAATCCGTCCTCGACCATGGAGGGCATAGCACTTCCGGGATGCCCGAACCTGATTTTATGAAGCGTTTCCCACGGATTGTCGTTGGAGAGTGTACCGACATATACCGGATCATCGACAGACCCGAAATTTAGAGTAGTTCCATCTGCACCATGACAGGCGGAACAATTGGTCGAATATAACGAACTTCCGCTTGTAGCATTACCGTTTGCCGCCTTTGTAGTCAGATTAATGTGGGTACTATAATCAATCAGCCCGTCCACTATCAACTTGGTCAGATCAAGGATCTGGAGGTCAGTCAATTCATCGGAAAAATCATGATTTCCGGTCGTGTTTTTCATCGCGTCAAAAATAACTTGTTTGTCTTTATTCCTCGCAATCCAGACTCCGTCAAATCCGGTCATGTGACTTCCCGAGCCGTAAGCTCCGCTAACTCCTTGCTTATCCCAACCATGACACTCTTTGCAGCGCCAGGTATCGGCACCACTACGTGCATTGGTGGTTTGTGTACTCCACAATAGGTGATCAACCGTTGGCTCTGTTCCGCTCGTTATTTTCCACCATTTATCGTAGAGTAAGCCTCCATTTCTTATATCGGCTGCCGCATAATTATCAGCTATAAACGTATCGTTCGGTGCAGTTATCTCATCATCTTCGCATGATGCCGTCAAAAGCACCACAGAAAAAATCATCGTAGATAATAAGATTCTATTCATCGTCTTCATTTTTCCCCCTTATTTTATGAGTTATAACTTATCCAATATTTATCAGTTTAGGGTTTCCCTGCTTTCGTATACAGCGATCCACTGTTGAATTCCAGTTGAATTGTACTTTATGGTCAAGTAGTCGTGATCACCTCCAGGTTTTTTCCTACTACCTGTTACATAAATGTTATCGTGTTGATCTATATCCATCGATCTTGCTCTATCGTCCGAATTGGTATTGCCTGCGAATCGTGCAACCCACTCCATCTTTCCCTTAGAAGTATACTTTACGGTTGCATAATCATAATCGTTATTTTCGTTCTTACTTTTGCCGGTCACGTAAACGTTACCCTTATTATCAAGTTTCATATCCGCGACCCAATCCAGGGAATTGCCTGTACCATTATAAATTGCATTCCAGAGAAGCTTTCCTCGCGCATTAATTTTAATGGTCAAATAATCGTATGAAGGATAAAGCCCACTCCAACCGCTCACAAAAATGTTCCCTTTATTATCTACTTCTATATATTGTGCCCAGTCAATATTTTTTCCTTCACTGTTGTATCGGTTGTTCCATTCTTCGGTACCATTAGGGTTATACTTTATCGTGGCGTAATCTTCTTTAGTATTCCTATCTGAGCTAAATCCTGTTACGAACGAATTTCCAAATTTGTCGACCGTAATATCTGTGGATCTGTC
The DNA here is from genome assembly GCA_965369985.1 of uncultured bacterium. Taxonomy (GTDB): domain Bacteria; phylum Fidelibacterota; class SORT01; order SORT01; family SORT01; genus JACZTG01. The sequence continues at coordinate 2,101 of CBDUTM010000022.1, forward strand.
ACCATAGTATTTCTGGTGACTATATTTAACATTCCAGACTAATTCTCCAAGCCGATCATACTTTATAGTATGATAATCAAAATCAGACGACCTACCAACTCGAATACCTACACTCCCGGTGACATAGAGATTTCCATAATCGTCAAGCGCTATAGAGGTTGCTTCATCGGTTCCCCCAGATGATCCATCGTACCTGTCAATCCAGAGAATTTCTCCATTAGTGTCAATTTTCAAAGTTGCGTAATCGAAATGGTTCCCCTTTCCTTTACTTTTTCCTGTAATATAAGAATTTCCCTGGGGATCAACGACAAAATCCGAAGCAATATCATCTGAATTCCCAGTTCCATTATATTCAGTGACCCAGAGTTGATTCCCATCAGGATCATACTTTACGATAGCGTAGTTTGATCCCTCCTCAACGTTTGAGGTTGTATTCCCGGCAACATATATATTTCCACTTTTATCAAGTGAGAGTGAAAGAGCCTTATCCACCGAATATTCTGATCTAGAGTATCGTGCGGTCCATTGTTGGATTCCATTCGAGTTATATTTTACTGTTACGATATCAAATTCGGAATTTACTTTTTTGCAGCTTCCCGTAACGAATACATTTCCTTTTTCGTCTCCTCTGACGAATTTTGCAAAATCATCGTAATCTGACAGCAGTGAAGTGGTCGATTTTTTCATTGCGAAAATAGAACAAAGAAATACAAATAATATCATAAAACTTATAATGGCTTTACTTTTCATAACTCCCCCAGGCGTTGCGTTATTTCTCATTCATTTTATTGTTTAATCGCAATCATCCGGATTATTGAGTAATTAAATAGGAATATAAGTTCTGTAAATCTTCGGCTGAAAGCTCAGGCCAGTCCAAGTTCTTTAATAAAATCTCCTCCTGCATATGCGGCACGTGATTCCACATTGTCATAATAAGATCTGCGGGTTCTTTAAGAGAAAGAGAGCTGCTCATTTCGAAATCGGTACCAACTCCGTGACAGTTAATACAAGATTTTGATTTAAGCACTTTCTTGCCCAAATCCGGATTTCCCGCTTTTCCCTTATAATCAAAGAAATACAAATAAGAAATCAGATCACCCATTTCTGAACCCCTGAATTTAGGCCAATCTATCTTCTTCACCCTCATGGCATCAAACATTATATTACCATGATTCCACATCGCCCCTGCTATGGATGTAACACTTCGGTGGAGATTAATTTCTGAAAGCGGAGTACCGGAAGATTGTTTGTCCTCGATTATCGAGTGGCATTTCCCGCAGCCTTTTTCCTGAAATATAGCCTCCCCTCTCAGAGGATTACCTGGCGACATATAACGTTTTTTAGTGGGACGATGCAAATTATATTCTCTTAAAAACGCGGTAATATGTGTTATATCACCATCTTCAAATTCCGGTCGATCAATTCCCATTGAAACCATTTTCTTTTGCATCTTTGGACCATGATTCCAGATTACCTGCGCTATAAATAAAGGAGAAGCAAATTCCTGAATCTTATCAAGAGAAATACCATTTTTGGCTCCATAATTTTCAATTTTGTGGCATTTCATACAATTTTTTGATTCAAGGAGATCTCTTCCTTTGGAAACGCTACCCGGTTCACCAAGAAACCGGAGATAGAATAAGTAGCTCGTGAGCTGTTTAATCTCTGATTTGGTCATAGTTGGCCAATCTTTTTCCATAAAGTCCGATCTAACTGACATCTGCGGTGCATGGTTCCAAAGACGAGATGCGAGATCGTAAAAGCTACCAAAATATTTTTCTCTACCGAGGTCAGGCCCTAAATTTCCGCCATAACCGTCTATCGCATGACATTCTGTACACCCTTTCTCCTCAAATACTATCCTGCCCGAAATAGGATTAGATGGAATATCACTACCTTCCTGGGCGAATACTTGTATCGAATTATCTGAGATAAATATTGATAGAAAGATGAAAGAGATTAAGTACTTACGAACATTCTTTTTAGTTTTCATTATTTTATTCTCCGGGAATCTTATCATTCTGAGGGATCTTGTTTCGTTGCAAGCCGACAAAGACATATGTTAGTACAGAAGCTAAAGAGATAAATATCGGAATGACCACAATGCTTATGATAACTGAAGCGTTGGGAGAATCCTGCAGACGAATGGATACAACTATTAGCCTGATAATCCAAAAGGTAACCCCTAATGTGAATATCCAGATCCAGGACAAACTGGCAATTTGCATCATGAAGATGAGGCGAGAATTCTTAGTTGGCGTATTCATTGATCATTCCGATCCTAAGTTCGATTCTGGTTGATAGCTCTTAATTCGTTTTGTCACAGTCTCCATTCCTTCTTCTCTGCCTTCCTTTATTTCCCAGATTGAGATAATGGGAAAGAATTTCGAAAATAATAATAGAGCAAGGACGAAAGCCGAAATTCCAGCTAGGAATAAAGCCCACTCTGTTAATGAAGGAAGATAGATCTGATGTGGATAATGCAATCTTGGATTAGAGAGAGAAGGCACTACGATATTCAATCTTTCCAGCCACATTCCTATCAATACTGATATGCTGGCGATAGCGATTCCTTTAATGGTCTTAAATTTTTTCACTGTAAGGATGACTAAAGGTATAATGAAATTACAGATAACCATTCCCCAGAAAAACGGCCAGTAGTCTCCTGTAAATTTGAAAAATATTATCTTAAGTTCATGAGGTTCACTTCCGTAAATACCCGTAAGATATTCTGAAAATGTGAAATAGAACCATAAGAGAGACATGATGAGCATTAACGTAGAAAGATATTGAAAATGAATGAGCTTCAGATATCCTTCTAAATGAAAGACTCTTCTATATACCATCATCACGAGCAACAAAGCAGCAATACCTGAGAATATAGCTCCAATAACGAAATATGGTCCGAATATCGTGCTATGCCAACCTGGCTGAAGTGTCATTGAAAATATGAATGAGATCACTGTGTGTACGGAGATCGCAATTGGTATTACCATTATCATAAGTATCGAAATGGCTTTTTCAAGAATATGTTTCTGGCGCTCCGTCCCTGTCCACCCCCAGGAGAGGAATCTGTAAAGCCAGTTTGGACTTACTCCCATATCCCGAAGCTTTGCTATATCAGGTATCATCGGAAGGAAGAGATAAACGGTACTGGCAGCAAAATAACAGGTAATGGCGGTGACATCCCAGAGAAGCGGAGACTGTAATCTTCCATAAGCAAAAATATTCATCATCCTGTCAGGTCTCCCGAGGTCAATGATCGGATGAAGCCCGCCAATTGCTAATACTATAGCCGTTATAACCTCTGCCATGCGAGTTATTGGTCTTCTCCATTCTGCCTTAGATAATCTGAGAATAGCGGAGATGAGAGTGCCTGCATGACTTATACCTATGAAGAACACGAAGTTTACGATATAAAATCCCCATGAGATCGGAACATTCAATCCTGTTACACCAAGCCCCTTAATTAATTGATTAGCGTACATGTACATACACCACATGAAAATAAATAAAAGAAAACCACCTGCGATATATGCACTAGAGCCTCTTTCTATTATGGGTTTGTAAAGTATGTAGTCAGGGTCTTTTTTTATATCAGGAGATAACATATCAATCTTCTCTGGATAAATAGACTACCTTCGGTTCAGTACCGAGGTCTTCCATCATTTTATAAGCTCTGTTCGATTTCTTAAGTTGATAGACCTCATGCTTTTTATTATTGAGGTCACCGAATTTTATAGCTGATGTGGGGCACACTTCAACACAAGCCGGTTGATAATCTTCTTCTTTCATACTTCTTGATTCATATTTCGCCAGTTCTTTTGCTTTTTGAAGTCTGTGACTGCAAAAACTGCATTTTTCCACGACGCCTTTCATTCTTAGGCTTACATCAGGATTGCAAATACTGGCAAATTCAGCCGGTCTTTGAGGATCATACCACAAAAATGATTTTACCGTATACGGGCATGCTACGACACAATAACGACAGCCAATGCATCTATGATATATTTGAGCGACCAAGCCCTCGCGGTTTTTATAAGTTGCTCTAACCGGACACACTTTTGTACACGGAGGATTATCGCAATGGAAACAGGGCCGGGGAATATACTGCACATGGACATCAGGATAGGTACCTTCCACAACCTCGAGAATATCCATCCAGAAAATCGCTCTTCCTAATTGCGCTTCATCAGCGCCGACATTTGATACGTTATTCTCGGAACGACATCCCGATACACAGGCGCCGCAGCCTGTACATTTATTTAAATCGATCACCATTCCCCAACTCGGCATCTCAATCTCCCATAGTGACGTTGCTTACCTTTACACGAGTACCGTTTAGAGCAGGCGCATTAGTAATTGAATCAAAATTGTTTTCTATAATATCCGTTATATTCACGCCAATTCCGGTTCCGAACCTCCCAACAGCGGTATGCCCCATCCCGAGGTGCACATGAACAGTGTCCGGACGTATGCCTTCAAAAGTTCTAACTTCAATTTTCAATCGACCTTTAGAAGATTCTAACCATGCCATTTTTCTGTCTTTAAGGTTATAGCTCTTCGCAGTAACGGGATTTATCTCCATCCATGATTTCCAATATCTTCCCACCTGAATTCCAACAATTTCCATCATTGATGGCTGTGAAGCTCCCTTACCGTTTCTATTAGTAGAAAGTTCGGAGGACGTGAGTATCAACGGTAATTCTTTCGATTTTGCTGATTCTAAAGGAGGCTCATGATGTGGAACCAGTAGATCATCTCCTCGTGCCGTGATACCGAGCTGACTTAAAACTCTATCTCTTCGTTCCTTGTCGGAATCGCCTGGTGAATCTTTTGAAAGCACAGCCAGTCGCTCTTTAAATGTAGACGAAACAAATTCGAATTTTCCTGAGCGAGTTCTATAGATTTCGTTGGACCGCAATTTTTCGATTATAGGATTCCACCAACCACCTTTAGATTTAAATATTTTGAAAAATTCTTCAAATGATTGATATTGTTGCATCTGCCAGCCGCGTTCCTTTAGATAGGCTAACCATTCTTTGTCAGATGATTCAGAAATTAAAGTTCCTTCCCCTGAATCGAATATCGATTTAACGCGATCGCGGATCAAGTTGTCATAATTCTTCCACGGGAATGCTTTATTGCCGAATATTTCTTTTCCTAACTCAATTAGAACATCCCCGGAATGCCTTGTATCAAACATTGGTTCAACAACAGGATTTTGGTATCCAATATGTGTGAACATCAATCCGTTTATTGAGTCTGTGAGCTCCGTTTTTTCAAGGTCGGAATGATCGGGAAGAACAATATCTGACTGCACGGCTGTTTCATCTAAGATAGTTCCTAAGTAGATCACGTTCTCTATTCGGTGAAAGATCTGAGTCAGTATTTCCTTGTTCCGCGAGTTGAATATTGGATTGGAATTAACAATGATTAAAGTGTCGATTTTTTTCGAAGCATCCGATTTAAGTCTCTCGGCGAATTGGGTTAGTGTCATTTTTCCAAAAGGTGAATAAATACCGGCTTGACCATCAAAGGAACTATCAGGTACAGCTAGTTCCGGAAATTCGAGATTAACAATTTCTCGTGTAAAGTATATTCCTCCTTTCTTCTGAAAATTACCTTTTAGCGCATTAAGACAGTAAACCGCCCATTGGGAAAATCCACCGTTTGTGGAATAACGTGAGGCATTCCCTGAAATCGCTAATGCAGGCTCATTCGTACCGAATTCTTCTCCTATCCGGAGAATATCAATAGCTGGTATCCCTGTTAATTCAGAAACTTTTTCAGGATAATAATTACCGCGAACGAATGATTCGAAACCTTGATGCTCTATACCTTTGATATCTCTGAAAGATTTGAACCCAAAAGTGTTATCCTCAACGAAACGGCTGTCAAACAATTTTTCAGTGATGAGCACATAAGCTATACCAAGGGCGAATGCGGCATAGGTGCCTGGTCGTATAGGGATCCAGCGGTCAGAACTTGCGGCTGTCAGGTTCATCCTTGAATCAATGTGCACTAATTTTGTACGCGCTCCTCTAACCGAAGAACGAAATTGGCCGAAAATATTCTGATAATAGACAGGTGAAGAACCTTCTTCAAAAAGATTAGCTCCGAAATTAAGTATATATCTGCTGTTAATGAGATCCGCCGATGGGGTAGTATTTAATCCCTGTGTCAATGTGGCGGCAGCTATATCTTCATTAAGCCGCTCATCCTCCATATAATAAGGTGATTTAGCCGCCTTCATCCAATGCCGGCACAAATCCCTCATCAAAGATGATTCATCACCGTTAAGTAAGGCAATTTGACGACCATTACCTGATGCAATAAGTTTTTTAATTCGATTAGAAATAGATGATAAAACTTCGCTCCATTCAGTTGTTTTCCAGTTACCCTGTCCTTTTGTTCCATTTCGCATCAAGGGGTGTTTTATCCGATCCGGATTGTAGAGCAATTCCAGCGAAGTGTGAGCCATAGGACAAACGCCGCCCCGGTTAACCGGGTATATCGGATTTCCTTTGACATAGACAGGCAATCCATCGATCTTTCTGACACTGATCCCACACCCTCCGGCACATTGTCTACAAATTGTGTTCTGCCAGGTTTCTATACCTTTTCCGTGAGCCAAAGATTCGAATAATTCTTCTGAGAGAGCTATTTCATCATTTAATATTACACTACCGACTGCGACCGCTCCGGTCGTCAATCCTGTAAGTTTTAAGAATTCTCTTCTTGAAATATATTTAATTTTGTCTTTATTCATCTGTGGCACGCTAAACAATCGTTATCTACTTGATGCTCTTCATGACATTCCATGCACTTATCCATGCTGATCTCCACCAGCGGTTCTCCCGCAGGTACCGTTAATTCACTCACATTACCATGACAAGATTCGCAGCTTACATTTCCGAGAGTTACATGACGTCTATGTGAGAAGTAAACATGATCATCAACGGTATAAATTCTCTTCCAGGGAATTTCAATCTCTTCGTTTACGAATTGCAGCAATTTGTCTTCTGCTGCGGATTCTGTCATTGCATCAGAATGACAATCCGCACAAATCTCCAAGGAAGGAAGAGAAGCTTTTGGATGACTTTTAACCTGTACATGACAATCTTCACATAGAAGGTCTTGATCTACGACATGTAATTGGTGATTAAACGCTAATGGCTGGATAATAACATGCGAATTTCCCGCTAAACTGAAATAAGCTGTAATTATTATTAATAAAAAAGCTAAAATTAAGTACTGAAGCTTTTTCCGAGCTACCAAATGTCCCCCTCACCCGACGTTCAAATACTGCTCTGTACTTCAAAATAACTATTTATGAGATCATTATAATCTTATACGTTACCAATTTAATACCTTTTTTATTAGTGTCAAGTAATTATTATTATTTGATTTATGACTATTTTAGTATCATTTAATCTGGTGCCGCCTATACATGATCACGCAAATCTCTCAATAAGATACTGAGCCACGCGAAACAGATCAAATAAACACTAAGGTCTGTTATAGTTCCATGACGCTAGAATAATTGGTCAAGCGTCAAAGTGAGCGGGATAGACCCGTTTTACCTTTTTCCTTCTTTTATATGTAGATGCCAGTTCGAGAAAAATCTCAACATCGCGATCATAATCAGATTCAGTACCGTCGAAGTAAAAATTCCTTATTGGGATATCGCTATATTCTTCACTGACTTTTGGATAGACAGCTTCGCAGACAATGCCGTTCATACAGGTAAACGGACTGATGTCCACTATCCCATCAGCGCCTTTACCATGCAGGTAAATTGCTCCACCAATATTAAGTACCATTTCACCGAGCGCTCCCCAATAAGGTAGAAATGGCACCGCGGGTTTCAGTAAACTGCCTGTGTTTTTCGGTTCTTCGTATCCAAGAAAACGCTTGTGAAGAGGGGCAAGAAGCTTATGCTCGTCATTCATTTGAATCTTGGTCCGAACCATATTTCCGAGTGCTTTCTTAGAATAAGATTCGCCATGATACCTCAGATTGTGATGTGCCATAAAATTGGTATACCATACCCACTCCGAAATGGGTGCCAGCCATATTTCCCCGCCGAACCGTTCGATTCTATTAATCAGGAACGAGTTTGCAAAACCATCGAGCCTGCAAAAAATTTCGCCTACAATTCCAATTAGAGGTTTATCAGTATCATAATTTGCGGTGACAGCAGAAAATTTATTACCTATGAGTTCCATCGTTGCAACAAGTTCAACGAATTTTTTCTTCATTGGTACATCTTGACGCTCAATTACTTTACAAAGCAGATCAAGAGATTCCTTGTGGACTTGATCTGTTTCTCCCTTATTGATTTCGTACGGACGGGTTTGCAATAGCAATTTCCTCAGCGCATCTCCACAGATCAGTGACCACCATCCAAGTCTGACAAGATGACTTGCTTCATCACCGACACCTTCATATCGGTTGGAGCTGGATGGTGAAACGACCATGACTTCATCAAGTCCTTTTTCATGCAAGATCTTTTCGAAGAGCTGTTTGTATTGGCCGAATCTGCACGGTCCGTCTGCGGTTGGCATCATAAATGCAGTTTTTTCCGGTACGAAGTCAGGCTCTGACAGCACCTTTAGATAACTGCCAAGGGTTACTATTTCAGGATAACATTCTTCTCCGATAGTATATTGGCGTGCTAAATCAATAGATTCCGCATCTGATTCGGGAGAGAGCATCCCATTTACTCCTATGGATCGGTAAGCGGCAGCCAACACAGATGAACCTTCTAAGCTCATACTGGCAAAATAAAGATTTCTGCCTTTCAGTTTGCCTTTTCCATGAAAGATTTTTTCTATGGGATCAATCGTCATGTAGCTTCAATTCCTATGGATGTTTTGTTTTCATTTTTATCTTCTGTCCACCATCTCAAAGCGCCTTTACTGTCG